>NZ_JBSYXO010000040.1:0-38336 GCF_054172045.1 Methylomonas sp. MgM2
TCTGAACCAAAGCTGGCATACCGCCAATCTGAATCAAACCGGAGGGCTCGTCAACGGTGGCGATCTGACCGTCACCGACACCGCCGATTTCACCGGCGGCACGCATTCCGGCAGCGGCACCACAACCTTGCAAGGCACCACGACGATTAGTAGCGGCGCTATCGATTTGGATGCCGGCCGCGTGCTGCGTAACGAAGGTAGCGTGACTTGGTCCGGCGGCAATCTCAATCTAAATCCGACCAACACCGGCGGTTCCGGCCGGATCGACAATGTTGCCGGCGCAACCTGGACCGCACAGGCCAACAACACCATCACGGCGACCGGTTACGGCGATATCGATAATATTCCCGGCGCACCCGCCTTCAACAACGCCGGCACTTTCAGCAAAACCGGCGGCACCGGCATTACCACGGTCAGCACCGCCTTCAATAATACCGGCAGCGTCGATGTGCAGTTGGGCACATTATTATTAAACGGTAACGCTACTTCGAGCGGCTTTGCCAATCAAGGACTCATACGTGTTGCTACTGACGCAGTGTTCCAAACAACCGCTTCCAACCAAATTGTGATTAATGAAGGGCAATTGGAAGGCACCGGCACATTTGACATTAATGGCTCAGGTAATATTTTTCGTAACGACGGCCTCATCGCTGCGGGAAATGACAACGCTGTCGGTCAGTTAACCTTCAATTTCGATAGCAATAGCATCTTCCGTCAAGGCAATGGCGGTGTTTTGGACTTCGATCTGGCATCGTTATCGAACTTCGACACCCTGGCGATCACTGGAAATACCTCGGGCCAAGTGGAACTAGGCGGTACGCTACAAATATCCAGTTTTGCCGGATTTAATCCCGATATCAATGACTTTTTCACTATCATGACTTTCAATCCGGGCACGTTAAGCGGTATTTTCGATAACGTCCTGGCTGTCGGCTTCGATCCGAACATCCGCTTCAACGTTCAGTATTTGGACAGTTCGGTTGTGATCGGCACCTCAGCAGTACCTCTGCCGGGTTCCGCTTGGTTTATGCTTTCAGGCCTGGTTACGCTTCTAGCAACGAGAAGATCAACAAACGGAGGAAATTCTTAGCATTGAGCTCTCGATCCGGCCGGCACCTGTCGGCCGGGCTTATCCGCTTCTTGCAATTCGACACCTAAGGCTTTGAATTGAACCGCCGCCTCCGTCATATCCAATGGGACCTGGATTCGCTGAACGGCCCGTAATATTAAAGGATAACCCAAGCGAACGAAGTCTAGCCTTCATGCACCGAATCAAACTGCGGACTTTTAAGTAAGGGGATGAATCTGCCTGTTTGCAGCCCAAAATGCGCTACAGCATGCATTTTGGGCCAAAAACGCAAAACGAATACTGAAAATCAAAGGGATTTCATCAGGAAAAACACTTTGTTTCCGAGGCTCCCGCCCGAACGCAGCTTTTTCCTCGCTCGATCCTCTTTAGCTTGTATCCGGTTTTGTGGTTATTGAGTTGAGTGATCCAGCCCGTTATTTCACGATTTCCGCCGCAGCCGCTTTTAATTTCGCTTCGTCAGCCTGGATGGGTTTCATCATGGGGTTTTGAGAACTTTTAGCACCGGCAACTAACTCGTCAGCGGTTTTGAATTTAGCTTTTAACGCGTCGATGCCGGGAGCAACCGAACCGTTGTGGCAACCTTTGCAGGTATCCGATTCGCCGGCAACCGATAGGGATGGCATTAGGCCAACTAAAGCCAAAGCAGCCAGGGTTAAAAGAAATTTTTTCATTGTATGTCTCCTCATTGTAATAGCTATCATACTTAACGATAAGATTTGAACGTTTGTTGTGTTGTTTTAAATGTTCAAACGGATAGACGTAGACGATGTAACGATCTACGGGAAATTTTCTATCACACCCTAAATTTCAATGCAAATTGTTTCAGCGGGCCCCGTTAGTTCGATAATGTGGCACCATCCAATTCAAGAGCCAAGACATTGCTGGTAACGCAGTTATCGTCTTTCATTATCGACCAATGAGTGTTTTGTAGTTCGGCCCAACGCTCGGTAGCGTTTACGCTAAGCGAAAAGCGAATTTGTATCCGTCACGGCCATTCAGTCCCTAATCCGGGCGGTTGCGCGCCGGTGTTTATCAAGCATTGTTGTTTTCATTCCGGCAGGATGAACAGATAATGTAAGTCGACTGATTGCGAGTACTCATTCCGGTTCTGATTCGGATGATCAGCAAGGGTTTTCCTTGGCTGGTGCTTACAATTCCTGTAATTCGTTCAGAAGCGATCGAATTTCGTTGCTAGCGGCACTTTTCGCATCGGCTTCTAAAACACATAACCCCAATGCCGCGCTTTCGGCATAAATCACACGCTGCCCGATGATGGTCCTCAATAACGGGATAGGGTAATCTTTAAGCACATCGGCCGCGTCGCGCCCTATCGCGGTATTGGGAATTCTCCGGGTTATGATGAACGCCCTTTTCAGGCCCGCTTTATAAATCGAAACTTCGTCTATGAGTTTAACTATTTCGTCGGCAGCCCAAACGTCATACGGTGACGGTTGTACCGGTATTAGGACGACATCGCTGGCCATCAGGGCGGAACGCGCTAAATCGTTTACTCGCGGAGGGCCGTCGATAATGACGTAGTCGTAACTCGCGGCCAGCTCAGGCACATCCTTGTGCAGAACCGGTTTCGCCATTCCGACGACGGTAAATAAACTCTTCTCCTTTCGAGCGGCTTGCCAATCGAGCGCGCTCCCTTGCGGATCGGCATCTATAAGCAAGGTCTTGCTGCCGGCCAGGGTCAAAGCCGCGGCCAAATTCACGGAAAGCGTTGTCTTGCCGACGCCTCCTTTTTGGTTGAGTATGCTAATGATCATCAGGTATCAACATTTAAAAGCGGGAGCGCTAAAGTTCGCGCCGGTAATCGTTCTAAAGGCGCGGAGTTTAATCGTGTAACGCTGTCTATCTTTATAACGTGTTCAATCGATTTATGATTCTAAGATAAGAATAGCGTTTTCGTTAGTATATATTATGCCTCTATGCCAAATAAGCGAAATTTGGGTCGTTACCATTTGGAGCGAAGATAGTACTGAGCAGCACGTTTTACTTGATAAAGCCGGTCACTGAAAGCATCAGGTTTTGTTTAACGATATCTTTCAGCCGAAGGGATCGTAAATCAATCGATTCAAGCGATCATCACCGCCATTTCAGCACCATTAAGGTGATGTCGTCGTTGAAAACCGCTGCTTGGCAAAATTGCTGTAGGCTGGTAAACAAAGCGTTAATAATCGCTTGCGGACTGTCAGAGGCATGCTCGCGCAGAATCGCTTTAACCCGCTCGATTCCGAAGAACTCGCGATCCGGATTTTCCGCTTCGATAATTCCATCGGTATACAACAAGATGATGTCACCCTCGGTCAGCCGAACGTTTTTTTGCTCGAAGTCTACATGGGGTACAACGCCGACTATCAATCCATCCGTATCCAACTCCATGAACTTGCCGGTAAACCGGTTAAATAGCAACGGCGGAGGATGGCCGGCATTCGAATAGGTGATTTGTTGCCGGGCAAGATCCATTTGCATATAAAACAGGCTTATGAAATAGTCCGCTTGGTCTAAATCCTTGAACAGAAAATTATTTAAAATGGACAAGGTTTCCGCCGGCTTTATCGCAGGATTATTCTGTACCCGCAACGCGCTGCGGGTTTCCACCATGAATAAGCCGGGGCCGATTGAATGGCCCGACACGTCGGCGATAACCAAGTCCAAAAGTGTGTCGTCGCGATAAAAGTAATCGTAGTAATCGCCTCCGACTTTGTCGGCCGGCAGACAAAAGCCCGTGACTTCGAAATCTTTGGTTTGGATTGCCGACCCGGGCGATAGATTGGCCTGAATTTGCTGGGCAATTTTGATTTCATTCTGCGCGACCGCCAAGTCGACTTGAGCCTGACGAATTTTTTGCTCCGCAGCCTTTCGGCTGGAAATATCGTGAATGAATCCACTGAAGATATAGGCATTGCCCAGTTTCAGCGGCGATACGCTTAATTCGACCGGAAATTCGCGGCCGTCCCGCCTTTTCGCGATATGCTCGATTTGTCGATTCAATATGGGACCGGCGCCCGTCTCTAAAAAGGTTTGCAGACCTTCGCGATGCTTCCGATGAAAACGTTCGGGAATAATCAATTCGTCCAGGCGCCGGCCAACGGCTTCTGCGGCGGTCCAGCCGAACATGACTTCCGCTTGCCGATTCCAATCGGTGATGATGCCGTAAGAATCCATAATCACAATGGCGTTAAGCGAACTCTCGATAATCAGCCGGGTACGCTTTTCAGAGTCGATCAGTGCGTTTTGAAAGCGAACTCTCGCGCTGATATCGCGATCGACCCCGCGCCATTTCAACAAATTGCCTTTTTTATCCGTGATAGGCAAACCGGTCGATTCGGTGATGACTTGATGTCCGTCTTTATGCCGGTAATGATTCAGTAAAGCCGAAAAGGACTGTTCGCTCGTTGAAAAATTCGTCTGGCTTTCCTTATCCTGGGGCGTTAGTAACTCGGTGTAATGCTTTCCTATGATTTCGTCCTGGCTGAATCCTAGAATTTGATTAACCGCCACACTGCTATAAGTGTAATAGCCCTTGGGATCTTGCTCCCACAACCATTCCCCGGAAATATCGGCCATTTGCCTAAAGCGTTCTTCGCTTTCGGCCAAAGCCATATCCACTTCCTTGCGATGCGTAACGTCTTCTTCAACGGCCAGAAAATGGGTGATTTCGCCGGCGCTATTCTTGATCGCACTGACGCTTTCATAGACCCAGTAGTTATGTCCTTTTTTATGTTTGTTTAGAATTTCTCCATGCCACGCCCCGGTAGTAACCAAGGCATCCCACATCGATTGGTAGAACTCCTCCGTCATGTTTCCGGATTGCAGCATGGTGGGTTTTTGCCCGAGCAATTCGTCGGCCGAATATCCGCTCATTTCCGAGAATCTGGGATTGACATACTGTATGCGCCCCGACGCATCGGTGATCATCATCGCACTGGCGCTTTGCGCGATGACTCTGCGCATGACTAAAAAGTCGTTTCCGGGCTTGATGGCCTGAATTAACAGGATCGCTTCGGAATAAGCGTCACATGCTTGCGGCAAAAACGAAATCGACACCAGCGCCTGGAAACTTTGATGCCGCTTGGTGATGATCTCTACGCCGAAACAGCTATCCGTCTCGGTATTCACCTGTTTGCTATGAACCGCTTCCCAAAAAGACGATGCTCTGGTCGATAACACGGTTTCAAGCGTGAGGCCGATCAGCTCTTGTTTGCTATAACCTAGAAGATTCGCAACCGCCGTATTCGCCTGAACGATGTGGGGTGAAACGGTCTGATCATTCGGTTCGTCGAACCGGATGATCAGCATATTGAATGAAAGCGTATCGATTAGCCTATGCATACAGGATACCGGTAGTGGACTGATATCAGCCTCTGACCCTGGATTGCAAATGTTCCGCCAATCGTCTCATTGCCGGCGAAGCGTCATCGGAGGCCAAATGCACATTGATAATACTAGGCATGCTGCGGTTTGCTAATGCCTTCAGCAACGCCTGTTCAAACTCTTCTTCTGTCGCCGCATCAAAGCCTTGTAACGGCCCAAAGACTTCGCCCAGACGATCGAAGCGCCATTCGCTGATATCGTTGAACGGTCCTTCCAATATGCTACGCTCCGTGCTGTATCCGCGATTATTGAACACGACGACAATTGGAGCCAGGCCGAATCGGGCATGTGTGGCGAGCTCCGTACCGGTCATTTGAAAGGCGCCGTCGCCTACTAAAACAAGCGCGCGCCGTTTCGGACTGGCGATTTGCGCGCCCAGAGCGGCCGGCATCGCAAAGCCCATGGAGGCGTAATAACTGGAGGACAGGAATTCGGTTTGTTCATGCACCTGCAAATCGATCGCCGCGAATAAACAGTCGCCCACATCGCATACGACGATGAACTCATGACTAAGCGCCTGATTGAGGCGTCCGATTAATCGGTCCGTCGTAATGGGCCGGTTGGAAGCGGGAAATCCGCCTGCGGTTATCGCAAGCGTTTCCGACTTGAATTTCTCAACGCGAGTTTGTACGGAACCGACCAATGCCGTTAAGAAATCGCCGAGTAAAATCTTAGGATATCGATGGGAGCTGATCACTACTTCATTCTGGGCGGCGCGGATCATCTGCTGCGGGTCCAGCTTCGCCGTGTAAATGCCGGTGTCGATGTCATTCAGGGTTACCCCCAGCATCAGCAATAAATCGGATTGCTCGACCACGTAACGCGTATATTCGGAACCCAGCGCGCCCTCGTAGATACCCAGATAAGCCGGATGGCGCTCGGCAATCACGGACTTACCCGTCATTGTCGCGGCCACAGGCAATCCCGCGCGATCAACCAGTTCCAGCAAGGTTTCCTGCAATCCACGGCGGTGCAATTCAACGCCGGCGATTACCGCCGGCGACGCCGCTTTCGCCATTAATTCAAGACTTTCGGCGACCGCCTCCGATAATGCGGTCATATCGCTGGTGAATCGTTCGGCGGTCTCGGTGGGCAAGGGATATCCCTCCGCCAACACCAAGTCGCGCGGGATTTCGATATAGACCGGCTTGCAAAACCTTTTTGCGGCTGATATGGCATGATCGATCTGCCGAAAAGCGATCACAGGATCATTCAACACCACCGCCGCGCAGGTGATGCGTTCGAAAATTTCACGCTGGAACGTGAACGGACCGAAGCGATGATGAATTAAAGGATCATCGCTTTGTTCGCGCACGCCCGGCGCGCCGCTGATCACAACGACCGGAGACGACTCCGCATAAGCCCCGGCTATGGCATTCACGGTATTAAGCGCCCCGACCCCGTATGTCACCGCCAATGCGCCTATCCCCGAGCAACGCGCGTAACCGTCCGCGGCAAAAGCGGCGCAATCTTCTCTGGTGGTACCGATGTGGGAAATCGGACTTTTATACATCAGATCGTAAAAGCCGAGGACATAATCTCCCGGCACGCCGAAAACGTGCTTAACGCCCGTTGCATACAGCCGATCGAGAAGATATTGCCCAATACTATCGAACTTAACCGTACTCATATGATCTACCTCGTCTCAGGTGTAAAACAGTTTTTATTCCGACGGTGTCGCTTCAACAAAATTCAATCGCCGCTCTGACATTACATCCAATCGTTAATTTCAGACAAGAATTTTCGGAAATCGTGCACCCCTTGTGTCGATGGAATAATTTATCGAGTTAGTGCTAGACTCTGATCGAGTGTGAATCAAATCCTGTAATTTCAGAGAAAACCATGAAATCGAATCTGGAAAAAATAAACGACTTTAGCGTCCTGACTATACACGACGAACGGATCGACGCACATAACTCCAGCGAATTAAAAGAATATTTGCTGGAGATGATAGAAAACGGTGAAAAACACGTCATCGTAAGGCTGACACACGTCCGATTCATCGACAGCTCCGGTTTGGGAGCTCTATTGTCCGGCCATAAGCATATGGCCATGAAATCGGGGCAATTCGCTTTAGCCAACATCCAACAGCAAGTACTGTCGATGTTCGAATTAACCAGACTCAACCGGGTATTTGAAATTTATACGGATGTCGATGAAGCGCTTACTACTTAACTATAGAGAAATGCTATGCATACCTCAGTTATACATGTGGACGTTGTGATTCCAACGCACACGAAATATTTGGATTTAATCGGTAGTATCGGAGAACGTATAGCCAAGGAATTGGACGATTTTACCGGCGATAGGGAAGCTTTAGCCTATCAACTAAACCTGGTATTAACTGAGGCGACCGCCAACGTCATAAAACACGCTAACGACAGCAATCCTAAGGAAAACACCGTCAAGATAACGATACATCTGCAGGAAAACGCACTCGTAATTAAAGTATACGATCACGGGCAGGGATTCGATTTGGATACCGTGCCAACGCCCGATTTTGACCATCCCAAAGAGAACGGCATGGGACTTTTTTTCATCCGTTCGATGATGGATTCCGTCACCTATACTCGGCAAAATGAGTGCAACGTGTTGGAAATTATCAAATATTTAAAATAACCCGCGCCAACGGGACGCCCAACCGACAGGATGCTAACCATGCAAACACCGATTAATTCATGGTCGGAAGCGCTAAAAGAATTAACCGAGCATACTTTAGAAAGAGAAACCGGACTATCGTTATGGCAAAAATATCATCGGTCCTTTCCGCCGGATTATCAGTCCCTGATTACGCCCCAACGCGCCTTCAACGATATTCTGCAATTGGAGCAGTTAAGCGGTCCTGATCAAACCAACGTCAGCCTGGTGGAACCGGACGAAAACCAGCCTAACTATCGCCTGCATTTTTACAGTGAACGGCAGCGCTATCTGGACGAGTTTATCCCCGTACTTGAAAACATGCACTTGCGGGTCATGGACCAGGTGCAGTTTAGCTTGTCGGTTCAAGCCAAGCAGATAACGATCAAGAGTTTTACCGTCAGAGCGGCTGCCGACGAATGTAAACCGTTCGATCAGGTAAAGTCGCCATTAGTGGATGCCATTCAATCCGTCATGGACGGAAAGGCCGAAAACGATGCGATCAACCGTTTGACCCTGTTGACCGGCATGACTTGGCAGGAATGCGATGTGCTGCGTACCTACCGAAACTACTATCTTCAACTAGATCATTGGACCACGAAAGATAGCATTCACCATGCAATGATTAACAATCCGTCGGTCTCGCGCAGCCTGTTTGATTATTTCGAGGCGCGCTTTAGACCGAATCCCGATTGGCAAGACTCAATGGACAGGGAAGAACAAGCCTCGTTTCCGTTGCGCCTGCAGCTCCTGGAAAATATAGCGGCGGTCGAAAATATTAACGACGATCGTATCTTACGCGTTATTTTCAACCTGATAGACGCTACTGTTAGAAGTAACTTCCATCAGCGCCGCTGGCAAGACGATTATTTTATTGCGATTAAAATCAATAGCCTGGGCGTGATCGAGATGCGGCCGCCTAAGCCCCAATACGAGATTTACGTGCATGGTGTCGATATGGAAGGGATACATCTGCGCGGTGGAAAAGTCTCTCGCGGCGGTATTCGTTGGTCGGACAGAGTCGATGATTTCAGAACCGAAATCTTGGACCTCATGCAGACCCAAATTAGCAAAAACGCCTTGATTATCCCAACGGGCTCCAAGGGCGGCTTTGTGGTAAAGCTAAACAAAACCTCGCAAAACTTCAGGGAAGCCGGGAAGAAAGCCTATATCCGGCTAATTCGGGGCTTGCTCGATTTGACCGACAATTACCACGACGGCAAAGTCGTTCACCCCAAGGACATAGTCGTGCATGACGATCCCGACCCTTATTTGGTTGTCGCCGCCGACAAAGGCACGGCCAAATTCTCGGATATCGCCAACGGCATTGCCACCGATTATCAGTTTTGGCTCGGCGACGCGTTTGCCAGCGGCGGTTCGCACGGCTATGACCACAAAGCGTTGGGTATCACGGCCCGGGGCGCCTGGGAATGCGTGAAACGGCATTTCCGCGAATTGGGTAAAAACATTCAAGCAGAACCGTTTACAGTCGTCGGTATCGGCAGCATGGACGGGGACGTATTCGGCAACGGCATGTTATTGTCGCCGTATATTCGGCTTTTGGCGGCATTTAGCGGCCAACATATCTTCATCGATCCCAATCCAGCCGAAACCGACCACGCTTTCAAAGAGCGGCAGCGCTTGTTCGAACTCGCCGGGTCCAGCTGGGATGACTATGACCGCAGTCTGATTTCCGCAGGCGGCGGCGTGTTTGCGAGAACCGACAAGGATATTCCGGTCTCCCCGGAATTGAAAAAATGGTTAGGCATCCGTTACAAATCCATCGATGGAGAAAGCCTGATCCAGCATCTCTTAAAAGCGCCCGTCGAGTTATTGTGGCTAGGCGGCATAGGCACTTATGTAAAAGCAAGCTCGGAAAAGCATGAAGACGTCGGCGACCGTAATAACGACAACGTGCGCGTCGACGCTTGCGACGTTGGCGCCAAAATCGTAGGTGAAGGGGCGAATTTGGGCTTTACCCAACAAGCCCGTATCGAATTTAGCTTGCTCGGCGGACGCATCAACACCGATGCAGTCGATAATTCCGCCGGCGTGGACACCTCCGATCACGAAGTCAACTTAAAAATATTACTGGCGGACTTGCAGAAAAAACAGCTCATAGCCGATTATCAAAGCCTGTTCATCGATATGACCGATGCCGTCTGTCAATCGGTACTGGCGGACAACATCGCCCAGAGTCTGTGTTTGTCGTTGGATCAACGTCGATGCGCGGAAACTCCGGCGAAATTCATACAGCTTGCCGATAAGCTGGAAGCGGCCGGATTTTTAGACCGGGCAGTCGAGTCATTTCCGCCGAACAAAGAAATACAGGAGCGTCCGGGGCAAACCTTGACCCGCCCCGAGCTGGCCGTATTAATGTCGGCAAGCAAAATGTATCTTACGGAAACAATAGAAAATCAAATCAATCTATTTCAAAATGCCTGTTATGCCTGCTCTCTGCATTGTTATTTTCCCGACGCGTTGGCACATGGGTTCGGAGCGCACTTCGACCAGCATCCCTTAGCCAATCAAATAAAAGCGACCGCCATCAGCAATTTGATCATCAACCAAGCCGGCTGCGGTTTCCTGATCCAGGACGATAATGAAAACAACAACATATTGGACTTCATCAATGCTTACTTGACCTTCGACCAGGTGCTTCAGGCAAATTCGATCAGACTGGCGATCCAGCATTTGGATAATCGGGTTGAAGCGGAGACTCAATATCAAGTTTTACTCGGACTCGAAAAAATTTTGGCCGGCTTTTGCCGGTGGTCGGTCGCGCACCATGCCGGCATATACCCTAGCGACGAAACCATAGGCAATTATCGGCAACTTTTGAAACACTATGAAAACTATATCGTTCGACAAGCCGGGGACAATCTAAATAGACTGATCGATCATTATCAACAAGCCGGCATTCCGGGCGACCTGGCGAAAACATCGGCTATCATTAGCCATCTTAAGGACTTCCTGTTCATGGCCGCGCTAGTCAACGAAACTCAAACAGACTTTGCGGTGATAGGCGCGCTGCTGGACGACATTGACAAAACATTGGGGATACGCCAGATCCAACAGCCGTTAAACCAAACACCTCTGCGAGATTATTGGGTTAAAACCGTCTGCAATACTCTGCAAGGCGATATTCAACAATTTACCGCAGAGCTCATTAAAAAGATGTTGTTCAATAACATAAAGTCCTGTTCGGATTATCTTGAACATCAGGTAAACAAGTCTCGCCTCGACCGCTACCAAAAAATCTATCTTGAGAATCAGAAAACAACGCCGGTCAACTTGTTGGCATATGTCGTATTGATTAGAGCTTTGGAAAGTTTACTCGAATCGTGATTGGCTGAAAGCAGGCGGATAAAGCCAGCCATTATTTGTTCAACAAGGTCGTTTGCCTGCCGCCGGCAGAGGTCCGGTCGGCTTGCTTGATGGCCTCCGGATAAGTTAGATCGGTCAAAACCGTCATTACATCGAGTCGGGGCATAACCTTCTATTTCAAGCACCGGCGATGACGCAAGGTATTTTATGCGGCCCTTATCAATTATCCCCACTGTTTGCGCGGGGTATTCCGCTCACGGTTGTCGGTACCGAAGAAAACACCGCTCCCGCGGCTCTTAACTCCTGCTTCCCTCTGACAGTCAAATCGGAGATGAAGCGAAACTGCTGGCGCGGATCGATCGGATAGGCCTTGAGCCGATACTGTGTTCCCCAAGGATATTCCCGCACGACAACCAAAACCGGCTCATCGTAACGAAGATATGGGCTGGTCAAAGCGACATCCTGTAATAACTCTACAATTTGGGCGGCATCATGATCGGGGTGCAAGTAGAAGTCGGCGGCACATTGCAGTTTCGGCGTTCCGTTATTGGCATTGGTAACGGCTTGGTTCCATAGTTTTAAATGCGGGATAGTGACAACCGAATCATCCGGGGTAACAATCTGCAGCGTGCGTATGCCGACGTGGCTAACTTCCCCGTATACACCGTTTATTTCGATCCAATCGCCATTGCGATAAGGTCTTTCCGCGACCGCAACCACACCCGCAATCAGGCTGGAGGCATAATCCTTTAGCGCAAATCCCAAGGCCAGGCCGAGTGAGCCAAGCACCGCGATCATGTTTTGCACCGAAGGCTCGATCACGCGCGGTATGACCAACAGGATGGACGCGACGACGAATAACAAGCGTAGAAACGGCACCATCGCCAGCAAAAAGAAGCGAGGCTTGCCGTGCAAGCGATTGGCGAGCCAGGGTAACAATTTTTGCGTGCTTATGATCAGCAGGCTAGTACCGACGACGATCAACAGCAGCTCCAAAATCGTGCTGCTGTCCGGAGATTTGAAGATTTTTGCAAGCTGCCGGTTATCCATGACACTCCTTGCTAGAAACCGTCAGGCATATAATCGCGAGAACGCAAATAATCACGCACCGGGATATATCCCAGCGCCGTGATTTGCCAGCATTCATGTCGCAGACAAACGATACCCATGTCTTTTAAGCACAATAATAAAGACACGATCCGGTGATGCGACAGAGGAAGAAGCCGAGTCAGGATGTCTTCGGACAAGCCGTTATGCAAAAGCAACGCGTGAAGAATGAAGGCCATGTCTTCATCTTTATTACCGGGCAATACGGGTTCCTTAGGCATATCGGCCACCCAAACGCTGCGCGCTTCCGAGTGCGGCGGATTTTGGTCTTGACTCTCCGGTTCCGCCTTCAATCTTTCCCGCCAATACATTCTGGCAAGACCGACGTTGCCGCGGCAATAAACGGCGATCTGACTCAATTCGGGGCTGGTTTCAGGCTCTGCGCCGGGCGAATCCAGCGTTATGATTTTGCCGTTACCGGCATTTTTAAAGGCAAGCTCGCTGTCGACGGCCAAATCAAAAAACAGACGGCTAAGACGTGCTCCGTCAAATCCTTGTAGCGTTAAAACATCCCATTCCGGAATAGGCCAAACGCGCTGTAAATAAACCCATGCCCAACTATCGCAAGCGATGACTCCGTTGACCAGTTCTCCCCCGAAAACCTTTTCGAACAACGGCCGTATTAATTTGAGTCCTTGCGCATGGCGCAGATAACAGGACTCCAAATGCGGTAACACCCATAATTTTCCGGGTTCAGGCCAATTTTTAAACCAAGCCGACGAAGCGTCCAGAATTTGCTCGGGCGAAGGCGGATCGATTTGATGCGCACCGTTCCGGCGCGCCCATGTTGTCAACATTTGGCTATGTCCGGCGTAAGGCGGTCCGACGATGAATTTGACTGAACATGTCCCAAGAGGAAGGCGCGCCTGCCAGTCTATCGCCTTATCGAACGCGTCGGCCGCACACCCCCAATCGATCTCCTGTACCACACGGTCAAGATGCGCCTGCGGCAAGGATTGCAGTTCACTCTCCTTCTTTAAGGGCGGCAACTTTTCCGTTTCAAGACGCAGAAAGAAACGCTTGAACGAAGCCCACTTCAAGCGTGCCACGTTAGCGCCGCTGGCCTTGGGCAGGCGATAATCGCTCAGGCGGACAAGCTCCCACAACGGCGCCGCAACCGCCGCATTCGGGTTTCCCGCCGACCGACCCTCGTTTCGCATCCGACCACCATATATTCAGACCTGAAAGCCTCCGCCCGCCGGAGACCATGCCGGTTAATTTAACCCGGATAAAAGCGAAAAGAAATGGATTTCCGACCGTTCCAAAGGTCAGCTTGCCCAGCCGGCGAACGCTAGGCCTTTGATGATTCAACAACCGTCCGCTCAAAGCCGCTTGTTAAATGACCATGCAGCGGGTTGAATTTGTTCGAACCGACACCGCCACATCCGATGGAAGAAAGAAGGTCGCAATTGCCCATGTCCTCACCGGAAAGGACTGAGGTGAAGCGTGCCTATGCAAGCGGCCCGCCGCCCATCGTCAAAATGGGCAAGCTCGATATCGGCCTATGGATACGGCAGTTTTCGCCCGGACTAATTAGTCTAACCCTGTCCCAAACTCAGTGCCACTCGCCACAAATCCTCTTCGGTATCGACCCCCGCTTCCGGCGTACGGTCGACGACTTCCACCCTAATTTTTTCACCGTACCAGAGTATGCGCAACTGCTCTAAGGATTCGACACTTTCAAGCGGCGAAGCCGGCCAACTGCAATAGCGCTTCAAAAAACCGACCGTGTAAGCATACATGCCGATATGGCGCAAATACGGCAGTTTGGCGTCTTCCGTAGTGTGGCGATGCTCCGGAAAAACCGCTCTATCCCACGGAATCGGTGCCCGGCTGAAATACAGGGCATAACCGTTTTTATCGAGGACCACTTTCACCGCATTGGGATTGAATATTTCCTCCGCTTCGATGATCTTAGCCGCCAGTGTGGCGATACCGGCTTCGCGTTGTCCGGCCAACGCCGCCGCCACAAGCTGAATGTATTCAGGCGGAATCAGCGGTTCGTCGCCTTGCAGGTTGACGACAATGTCGTCATCGCACCAATCCATGACTTGCGCAACTTCCGCGATGCGCTCGGTGCCGGACTGATGGTCGGGATCGGTCATGACCACTTGCAGACCCAGCGCGGCGACGGTATCGAAGATGCGTTGATCGTCGGTGGCCACTACGACTTGCCCCGCATCGGCTTCCATGGCCCGTTCGCACACATGGGCGATCATGGGTTTGCCGGCAATATCCAACAAGGGTTTGCCGGGCAGCCGGGTCGACGCATAGCGCGCCGGAATGACGACTTTAAACGCCGTCATTTACGCAAGGCTTCCGCTTCTTCAAAACCCAATTCGCGGGCTTCGTCTTCCAGCATCACCGGAATATCGTCGCGAATAGGGAACGCCAAGTTGCAGGCTTTGCAAATCAATTCCTGTTGATCTTTCTGGTAGATCAACGAACTTTTGCAAATCGGGCAGGCCAGGATGTCAAGCAGTTTTTTGTCCATGAGCTTTGTCTTTTAATAATTTAAGTAATTGTTCGGAAAAAACTTGGGGTAATACGGCATCGACCGGCAAAAACCAATGATGGGATTCGGAAAAGCCGCTGCATTTAACCGCGTCTTTTTCCGTCATGATAACGGGTTTTTCACCCTTAAATCGCAAATCGCGTGCGCTAAAGGCATGATGGTCAGGGAAGGCATGGCAGTCACAGTTCAACCCGGCTGCGGCCAATTGCTTGAAGAATCGATTGGGATTGCCGATGCCCGCTACAGCATGGCAGGCTTGGCCGGCGAAATTCGCCAACGCCTTTCTCTCGCCCGTTTTCAAATTGATCAAGCTCCCGCCCCGGCATTGCATAGCATACTCGCCCTCTTCCAATACATCCCCGCCATTCACTACGACCAGGTCCACTTCTTTGACTCTTTCCGGCGGCTCGCGCAGAGGACCTACCGGCAGACAATATCCGTTACCGAAGCGGCGCTCGCCGTCGATCACGACAATTTCGATATCGCGCTGCAGAGCGTAATGCTGCAAGCCGTCATCGGAAATAATCACATCGCAATCGTTGCGGCTTAATAAATACTTAGCAGCCGCAGGCCTGTCCGCGCCTATCACGACGGGGCAAGCGCAGCGTCTCGCCAGGAGCAAGGGTTCATCCCCGACCCTAGCCGGATCACTATCTGCCGTAACCGCTTGCGGCGCCCGGCCGGCATCGCCGGCATAGCCGCGGCTGATCACTCCGGGCTTGTAGCCTGCCTGCATTAAGAACTTGACCATCCAAACCACTAACGGCGTCTTACCGGTACCGCCTACGGTCAAATTGCCGACCACGATAACAGGCACAGGCAGCCGGACGCTTTGCCGGCGTCCGGTCTTATACAGCCAGCGCCGCAAACGAATCGCATCGACATAAAACATCGATAGCGGCATGAACCAGCTGGAAATGTACATTTCCTTGTACCAAGCATCCTCCAACCAGCGCGACAGCGATTTTTTCATTATTTTTCCGTTGGATTGATTGCAAAAGTCACATGGCGAAATCCCAGCTGGCTGGCAACATCCAATGCGCTTACCACGGCCTGATGCGGTGTTTTACCGTCGGCGTTGATGATGAACGGCAGCCGCCGCGATTCTGCCGAAAATTTCGCCAGCGCTTCCTTCAGGCTCGCCAGAGTCTGATCAGGCAAGGGCCGGGTTTTACCCGACTCGCCGGATAAGGCGTATTTACCGTCGGCATCGATAAATAAATTGATCGAATCGCCGGCTTGATCGGATTCCTCTCCGCTGGCTTCCGGCAGGTTGATTTTCAAATCGGTATGTAGACGAAACGTCGTTGCGATCATGAAAAAAAACAGCAACACCAGCAGCACGTCTATCATAGGTATCAACCCGATCTCGACCGGCGCGCGTTTCTTACGGCGGAAATCCATCAAACGTCCTCTCTGTTGCCTTGCATGATGTCGATCAAGCGCAAGGATTCCTCCTCCATTCTGACCACATGATCGTCAACCAGGCGCTCGAAATAACGATGAAAAAACAGACTGGGAATCGCCACGACCAAACCGGATGCGGTACAAATCAATGCTTCGGAGATACCGGCGCTTAAAATGGTCGGATCGCCCATACCGCCGGCCGAGATATCGGAAAATACCCGAATGATGCCGTCCACGGTGCCTAATAATCCCAGCAAAGGCGCGATCGACGCCAAACTACCCAGCCCGGTCAGATAACGTTCCAACTCGTGAGTCACCTGGCGGCCGACCTCTTCTATGCTGCTTTTCATGATCTCGCGGCCGTGTTTGCGGTTGAATAAGCCGGCCGCCAATATCCGCCCCAGCGGCGAACTCATTCTGATCCGGCGTATCGTTGCATCGTCCAGTTTATTTTCTCGATGCAATTGCCAAATATAAGGGACTAAATCGGGCGGAATGATGCGCTTGCGCTGCAGCGACCAAAGCCTTTCCCCGATGATGGCCATCGCTGTAATTGAACACAAGATAATCGGCAGCATCATCCAGCCGCCGCTTTTAATAATTTCAAACACCTAGCGCTTCCTCTACAATAAATCAAAGCAAATTTTAACCCAATCCGGCCGAGTTGTGCCGGCAACCCTTGTAAAACGGAAACCCGCAGTCCGCCGGCTTTCCTCGCTTAAGCGGGTGACGGCGTTTCCGTAGGCTAGATACTTGGCGCGGCGGCGGGTCGAAACCGGTCGCGACCGATCCCGACAAACGCAATCAACAAGGCCAAGCCGCTGGCCAGGGCCGCTCCCGCGAATACGACTTCGCCGCCAAGCGAATCCCAAAAATAACCGCTGAAATAACTACCCAGCATGCCGCCCAAGCCAAAGCTGATACTGCTGTACAAGGCTTGTCCCTTGCTCTGATGGCCGTTGCCGAAATGGCTATGTATAAACAGCATTGCCACCACATGGGCGACTCCGAAGCTCGCGGCATGCAGTATTTGCGCGAACAAAATCACCGGCAGACACTTGACCCCATAGGCGATCATCGCCCAGCGCAGCACGGTCAACGTCAGACTGGACAACAGCACGGAGCGTAAACTAAAACGCTTTAAAAGCCCGTACATCCAGATGAAAACCGCAATTTCCGCGACGACGCCGAGAGCCCACAACAAGCCCGTCAGTGTTGTGGTGTAATGATGTTGCTGTAGATAAACCGAATAGAACACGTAGTATGGGCCATGCGCGACCTGTAACAGCAGGTATACCGAGAAAAATGCCAGCAATTGCGGCTGGAATAACACGCCGAAAATACTAGCGGCCGGCTTATCGGCGCGTTGCGCGGCGACTTCGGGCGTAATCAGGGCGACCAGCCAGTTCAGCGTCAGCAGTCCGCCGATGATCCAGGGCAAACAAGCGATGCTGAAATCGTCCAAGATTCGACCAATGCCTAAAACGGCGGCGATGAATCCGACCGAACCCCATAAGCGAACGCGGCTGTAACGTTGCGGTTCGGCACGCAAATGCAGCATCGTGGCCGCTTCGAATTGCGGCAGCGTGGCATTCCAAAAAAAGCTGAAAGCGATTGTGACCGCCGCTATCCAACGGTAATCGCTGCGATACAAAAAGCCGGCAAAAAACACCGCCGCCAGCAGACACATCAGGCGTATCAAGCGCAAGCTGCGGCCGGTTTTGTCCGCCAGCCAACTCCAAAGGTGAGGCGCAATAATTTTGGTCGCGACCAACATCGCGGTCAGCTCCCCTATCTGTTCCGCCGCAAAACCGATCTGCTTTAAATACAGGCTCCAGAAGGGTAAAAATGCCCCTAAGGTAGCAAAGTAAATGAAATAAAAACCGGATAAGCGCCAGTATGGCAATGTCATCTAGCGCAATATAGGCAAACCGCTATTTACCTGCTGATTCTGCGCCCTGTGCCGTAATAAATGATCCATCAACACCAGAGCAACCATGGCTTCGGCTATCGGTGTGGCGCGTATGCCGACGCAAGGATCGTGGCGGCCTTCGGTCACCACCTCGATCGGCGCGCCGCTGCTGTTGATGCTCCTGCCCGGCAAACGCAGGCTGGAGGTCGGTTTCAGCGCGATACGGGCAACGATATCCTGCCCTGTCGATATGCCGCCTAAAATACCGCCGGCATGATTGCTCAAAAAGCCTTCCGGCGTGATCTCGTCGCGGAATCGCGTGCCTTTGGTATTGATGCAATCGAAACCATCGCCGATTTCCACGCCCTTGACCGCGTTGATGCTCATCAAGGCGTAAGCCAATTCGGCATCCAAACGGTCGAAAATGGGTTCGCCCAGGCCGGGCGGTGCATTGCTGGCAATGACTTCGATCTTGGCGCCTATGGATTCGCCTTCTTTGCGCAAGGCGTCCATGTATGCTTCCATCTCGGCTACCTTATCGGCATCCGGGCAAAAGAAAGGGTTGTTGGGAATCTCGGCCCAATCGAAACGCTCGATCTTAATCGGCCCCAATTGCGACAAATAACCCCTGATTTGAATAGCGTACTGTTCGAATAAATATTTCTTGGCGATGGCGCCGGCCGCGACCCGCATCGCGGTTTCACGCGCCGACGAACGGCCGCCGCCCCGGTAATCCCTGATGCCGTACTTGTGCTGATAAGTGTAATCGGCATGACCCGGCCGAAAGCTATCGGCAATTTTGGAATAGTCTTTCGAACGCTGATCGGTATTTTCGATGATCAGGCCGATGGGCGTCCCCGTGGTTTTGCCTTCGAACACGCCGGACAAGATTTTGACCTGGTCCGGCTCGCGCCGTTGGGTGGTGTGGCGTGAAGTGCCGGGTTTCCGCCTGTCCAAATCCAACTGTAAATCCCCTTCGCTCAAGGCCATGCCCGGCGGGCAGCCGTCGACGATGGCGCCCAAAGCCAAACCGTGGCTCTCGCCGAAGGTGGTCACCGTGAATAATTTTCCTATCGTGTTTCCTGACATGCTGATACCGCGTTTACAAATAATGAGTGATATTCTTTGACTTGTGCCGCCGTCAACAAAAATACGCCGTCGCCGCCACGCTCGAACTCCAACCAGTGAAACGGCACCGTAGGGAACAGGTTTTGCAAAGTCTCCGCGCTACTCCCCACTTCGACGATCAATATCCCTTGGTCCGCCAGATAGCGGTTGGCATCCGCCAAAATGCGGATGACCAAATCCAAGCCCGTTTCGCCGGCGGTGAATCCCATTTCGGGCTCCGCGTGAAACTCGGGCGGCAATTGCTCCCATTCGGCGATAGCGACATAAGGCGGATTGCTGACGATGATGTCGTAAGGCTTAGCGGGCAGTTCGTCGAATAGATCCGAGCGATACAGTTCGACCTGATCGGTCAGGTTGTGTTTTTCGATATTGATTCGCGCCACTTCCATCGCGTCTTCCGATAACTCAACCGCATCGACCTGCGCATCCGGAAAAGCATAGGCACAGGCTATCGCAATGCAGCAACTACCGGTGCACAAATCTAATATGTTAAACACCTCGTCTTCGGCGACCCAGGGATCGAAGTTTTGCTCTATCAATTCCGCAATCGGCGAACGCGGCACTAAAACCCGTTCGTCGACATAAAACGACAAACCGGCAAAAACCGCTTCGTGAGTAAGATAGGCGGACGGTTTGCGCTCATTGATGCGGCGCCGTATCAATTCGGCAACGGCCTGCCGCTCATCGATCGTCAACACGCTATCCAAATAGCTGTCGGCCAAATCATAAGGCTGATGCAGCGTGTGCAGCACGATGGCCGCGGCTTCATCCAACGGCGTGACGGTTCCGTGGCCTAAAAATATTCCATGCTCGGCAAAACGACTCGCCGCCCAGCGAATATAGTCTCTAATGCAGGTCAGGGTTGTGATAACATCCGGTGCGATCGTATACATGGCTCGCCGAAACAACAAAAGACCGTAAATTCTAAACTAAACTCCGTGCGCTTGTCCGAATAAAGCAAACACCAATGACTGAGGCCGTTCCCGACTCCAAGACCGCCAAGCTGGCTAAAAACCGTTTGTACCTGGATTGCTACAAATACATGCAATCGGACAAATTGGCCTTACCCACCATTCCCGACGTATCCATCAAGATTCGGCGCGCCATCAACGAGCCCAGAGCCAACAGCAGTAAAATCGCGCGCGTGGTACAAATAGACCCTAGCATCACCGCGCGTCTGATCAAGATATCGAACAGCCCGTTGTTCAGGGGCCGGCGCAAAATCGAAAGCTGCCCGGAAGCGATCACCCGCCTGGGCTTAAAAGCGGCACAAGACATTGTGACGGTGTTCGCGTTGAAAGCGGTATTCAACGCCAAGTCCGGGGTGATTCGGCGCAAGATGCAAGAACTGTGGGCGCACAGTAGTCATGTTGCGGCGATTAGCGCGGTATTGGCCCACAAAACACCGGGCTTCGACCCGGATAGAGCCATGCTGGCCGGATTGACGCACGACATTGGGGTAGTACCCATTCTGGCTTACGCCGACCGTCAAGCCGATATTCTGGCGTCTCCCGGCGACCTTGCCGAAGCGGTCAGGGAATTACGCGGCGATATCGGCGTGCAAATTATCCGGAAATGGGATTTACCGGCGGATTTCGAAGATGTCGTGGTTTACGCGGAGGACTGGTACCGCGACAGCGGGCCGGAAGCCACCTATAGCGACATCGTGATGATTTCGCAATTACACAGCTTCATCGGCAAAGTCGACATCAAAAAAATGCCGAAAATGGACGAATTACCGGCATACAAAAAACTCGCCGCCGGCAATTTAGACGCCGATTTAAGCATTAACATCCTCGACCAGGTCAAAGACGAAATCGAAAACATTCGGGCAATGTTGGCCTAATGAAACGCGAACCTCGATAAAACGCCGATGCCGGCCTATCGCCGAAAAGTAACCGAACTCAAGTCCAACTGCGGCCGTCGCCGATAAACTGCGCCTCGAATTCTTCCGCGACAATGGGCCTGGAGAACAGATAACCTTGCGCACAATCGCAACCGGCCGATATCAATAGATCCCGCTGCGCTTCGGTCTCGACTCCTTCGGCAATCACCTTCAGGTTCAATTTGTGCGCCATCAGCACGATACCTTCAACCAGCGACCGATGCGTTTCGCTGGACGTCAGCTCTCCGACAAACGATTTATCGATCTTCAAGAAATGAATCGGAAATTTATTCAAATAAGCCAGCGACGAATATCCGGTCCCGAAATCGTCTATCGATACCTGCATACCGGCCCTCTGCAAATTTATCAGTTTTTCGTTAACCTCCGGGTTATCGTTTAATAAAACGCCTTCGGTAATTTCCAATACCAAACCGTCGCGCCCGAGACCGGACTCCGCGAATTGCTTGAGCCAGTCACCAAAATACTGTCCCCGCATCAATTGAACCGGCGATAAGTTGACCGAATTAACGAAAGTATCGCCTATCAAACCGCTCCAACGTTGACTCCATTTCAAGGCCTCGGTAAACACCCAATTGCCCAATTCGTGAATGAAGCCGTTGCTTTCGGCTATCGCTATGAACTGGTCCGGACCGATAAAACCGAACAACGGATGTTTCCAACGCAGCAAGACCTCGGCCTTGCTGATCCGGCCGCTGCCTAAATCGACTATGGGTTGAAAGTAGACGTTGAATTCGCCGACTTCCAAGCTGCCCCGCATGTCGGCCGCCAAACGCATATGCAGCATGGCCGCTTCTTGCATCTCCGCTTTAAAATAATGAAAACAGCTGCGTCCGGAGTGTTTGGCGGCATACATGGCTTGATCGGCCTTTCTGAGTAGCTCTTCGACAGTCGAACCGTCATCGGGATAAAACGCAATACCGATGCTTGCCGACACAAAGGCCTGTTCTTTCTCTAATTGGAAAGGCAGTTTGATATTTTCCAAAATGGCATTGCAGATCCGTTCTATATCGTCCTGTTCGGCCCGCGGAATGACCAATGCGAATTCGTCGCCGCCCAAACGCGCCAAAGTATCGGTCTCTCTGACGCATTGCCGCATGCGTTTGGAGGCTTCGACCAATAACGCATCCCCCATCTCGTGCCCGAGCGTATCGTTTACATCCTTAAAATGATCCAAATCCAAAAACAGTAGCGCAAACTTGTACTCGCCTCTTTGCGCCAATTTCCGCTCGCGCTCCAAATGCTCGGCCAACATACGGCGATTGGGCAAATTCGTCAAAACGTCGAAATTGGCCTGATGCCAAATCATTTGTTCGGCTTGCTTCTTATCGCTGACGTCGGCGCCTATCGCCACGTGGCGAAAAATCGCGCCGTCCGGCCGACGCACAACGCTGATGCTAAGCCGTTGCGGATAAACGTCGCCATTTTTCCTTCGGGCCCAGGTTTCCCCGTCCCAAAACCCGCGCTCCCTGATACTTTGCCAAATCGTCGCAAAAAATTCCTCGTCCTGACCGTCCGCACGTAAAAAACTAGGATCCTTTCCGATGATCTCCTCGCTTTGGTAGCCCGTAAGCCGAGTAAACGCCGGATTGACGGCCACGACGCGATTGTTTTCGTCGCTGACTACAATAGACTCGCGGCTATGTTCAAACACGAGACCGGCCAATTGGTGCATTTCCTCCAAATGCTTGTGTTCCGTCACATCGCCATAAACCCCTACGACGCCTAACAAATGATTGTTAATATCGAGTAATGGCACTTTGGATGTACGCATCCAAATCTGCTTCCCATCGGCACAGGTCGCTTTTTGATCGAAAGCCAGTTTCGGTTTCAAGGTTAACATCACCTCCTTATCGTCTCGGACAAAGCCATCGGATTCTTGCTTCGACCAAGCCAAGTCATAGTCCGCCTTACCTTGAACCAGTCCCGTATCGGAAAAGCCAACATCCTTTGCAAATAAGGTATTGCATCCCAAATATCGTGATTGCTTGTCCTTCCAGAATACCCGCATCGGCAGGGTATCGACCACTTGCTGCAACAGATTTCTAGACTCCTCAAGCGCTAGCAGCGCATCGTTTACGTTTGAGATGTCTATGCCGATGCCCATCAAATACGTTGCGTCGTTGAAAACGATACGTTTAAAGGAAAAACTATGCATAACCCATTGCTGGTTTACCGACCACAAAGGTTTTTCGAAAGAGGCTTCGCCCGTTACCAACACTTGGCGCAACTGGTCGTCGAATTGTTTCCGGTTTTGCAAAGGAATTAATGACCGAACATGCATCGGCCGCGAGTCGCCGCTGTCAGAGTCTATGAAAT
This sequence comes from Methylomonas sp. MgM2, assembly GCF_054172045.1. Taxonomy (NCBI): domain Bacteria; kingdom Pseudomonadati; phylum Pseudomonadota; class Gammaproteobacteria; order Methylococcales; family Methylococcaceae; genus Methylomonas; species Methylomonas sp. MgM2. Next base: position 23,729 of record NZ_JBSYXO010000040.1, read on the forward strand.
TGGCGATATAAGAATTGTGTTTCAGAATACGCCCATGTTCGTTCAGTAAAACAAATACGCCCGGCAAACTCTCGACCATCGCGTTCAGTAACAGCCTTTCCTGCTTTAAAGCCGTCTCTGCAAGGATCCAACGATCATAATCGCGTAATAAGGCATGCTGCCTGACTACCGCCAACACAACCACCGCCACCGCGCTTGTCCAAATCACTCGGACGATGTTTTCCAGCAAGCTCGGAATGACTATCGTGGCGATCACGGCAACTGAAACCAGCACAACCGCAATCAGCGGCAGTAACCGCAATATCCCTTCGTAATGGCGTATCCGGTTCCGGTCATTGCACGGCTGGAGTTCCAGATAAACTATCGAAACAGCCAACAATAAAACGCCGACCGAAAAAAAGCCGTTAAACCAAGCGCCAACCGTAACGACGCCGTCCAGGGCTATGCTATTCCGTTTCATCCAGCTCCAGGCCATCGACGACACGGCCAGCAAAAAAGTGCTCCAGGCCCATGTCAAACGCAATCGCAAAGTAAGCAAGACAACCACGGCGATACAGAGTACGGCTAACAAACTGGCGGGATACAGAATTAGGCCCACCATCTCGGGCAAAGCCAAATTCCCTTTTTTAGGCAGAAAAAACACCATCACTAAGGCCACAGCCACAACGACGGCCATTGCACAATCCACCGAAAAGAAACTCAATTGCCTCGCCGAAACCCGCTCGGATACGAAGTCAATCAAACCCAGCGCCAGGCAAGGCCCCAACCATAGATAAAACAGGTCGGATCCCGAAGGGAAGCTTCCGCTTTCCGCTAAAGGCTGAAGATCCCGAATGATTTGGCCGATTGCATAAGCGCTAATGCCGACCGCAAACCACCAACGCCTCGAATCGTGAGCTTCGGGCTTGATTTGAATAGCTATCCAACACAACAACGCGGCGGCGATTGTGGAAAACGTCAAATGTAAGTTATCGAAAAACCGCAACCATTCTTCCGAACCGGCAAGCCATGTGCCTAAAATGCCGCAGGTTAGGCCAAGAATTCCCGTCCACAAAACAAATTGTATTTTCCTAACGTGTTTGGTCATTAAGCCCTTAACCTATCTTATCCACAAGTAAGCCGATGTTTATTAAATGAGGCGTATCGTTCGTTACGGTTTGATAAAAACCGTAACGAACGAACCGAAAAAACGGTCAGGCAACACTTGAGCGATCGTCACGTCATTACGCGTATCAAACCTGCCGAGCATTAATAAAAATAGCTTATAAATCGGATTTGGCAGGCAACGCGGTTTCGACCAACCTCACCCAATAGGTGGCACCGAGCGCCAGCACATCGTCATTGAAGTCGTATCCGGCATTATGTAAAGTACAAGGCCCCGTTCCATGCCCCCCTTCACGATGAGCGCCGTTCCCGTTACCGATGAAACAGTAACTACCGGGCACTTGTTCCAGCATAAACGCGAAATCCTCGGCGCCCATCGTCGGTTGCTGCTCTAAAACATTTCCATCGCCAACGATAGCCGCCAACACCTCACGCGAAAACTCAGCCTCCTTTCGATGATTGACGGTGGCGGGATAGCCTTTGATAAATTCGACCTCGCATTCCATGCCGTGCGCCAAGCAAGTATGCCGGGCAATTTCTGCTATGCGCTTGTGCATGAGCTCCATCACCTGATCGGAAAAGGCCCGCAAGGTGCCGGTCAGTTCGCAATCGTCGGCGATGACGTTTTTCGCATCGCCGACATGTACCGTTGTGACCGACAACACGCCGGCATCCAAGGGATCGGCATTGCGGGTCAAAATCGTTTGAAACGCCAGAACCATTTGCGCGGCTACCGGCACGGGATCCAAGCCCAGATGCGGCATGGCGGCATGACATCCCCTGCCGCGGATCACGATTCTAAATGCGTCGAACCCAGCCATAACCGGCCCCGGACTCACCGCAAATTTTCCGGCCGGCAAGCCGGGCCAATTATGCATGCCGAACACTCGCTGCATCGGAAATTGTTGAAAGAATCCGTCTTTGATCATCGCGTCGGCTCCGCCGCCGCCCTCTTCCGCCGGCTGAAAAATCAAATAAACCGTGCCGTCGAACTGCTTGCGTTCGGCCAAATATTTCGCCGCCGCCAATAACATCGCAGTATGACCGTCATGACCGCATGCGTGCATTTTTCCCGGATGTTTAGAAGCATATGAAAACGTGTTTTGTTCTTGGATAGGCAAAGCATCCATATCCGCTCGTAAACCAATGGCGCGCTCGGCACTGCCCGCTTTAATGACGCCTACGACACCGGTCTTGCCCAAACCGCTATGCACTGCGACACCCCATTCCATCAGCTTAGCCGCGACCAAGCCGGACGTGCGGAATTCTTCATAAGCCAGTTCCGGATAAGCGTGAATTTCGCGGCGTAATGTCCGCATTTCGTCTATTTCCGTGACGATTTCATTGATTATATTAATATGCTTGAGATTAAATTCATTTTTCATATCAGTAGCTTGACCTGTGCTATCCACTAATCCCTCCCATCAATTCGGCACTAAATTTCCGGCAATGTAGCACAGCTGCATAAATCGGCATGCTTACTATACTAACCATGCCTTGTTTTGCCGCTCACGGAAAATTTCAGCCCGAGTTGCATTCTGAATACACACATACGAGGACAGGAAATTGGCGGCGAACGGCAGGAAGTATTTTCCAATCCAGACATGAGCCTGAACGAAGGAGATTGATGAGAAAAGACTCAGGCGGCGCTCTGTTGGGATTTGTTGATTAATTGAAAGAGTGTAGCCCTGGCGTCGTTAAGATGTTGGGCTGCGTCATTATCGCTGCATTTAGCCGCCAATGTATCCAATTTTTTCAAAGTGACTCCCTGTTTAAGACGGCTTTCCGCTTCGGGCAGCGAGCGGAATTTTTCATAGGGTGTCATCATGTCTTGATAGCGGTAGCGTTTGCGAATTTTGCCCTTCTTATCCTGATATTCCGTTGGAAAGTGGCAAGGGCGGTGGTAGTTCAGATAAGGCGACAGTACCTCGACGGTGAACGTATTCACCCGACTCGCAAAGTGTTGAGGAATATGGCTATAACCGAGATATTTACGAACGGTTGAAGCATTCTTACTCTCCGCCAGCGCATTATCATTGGTCTGCCGCGAACGTGATTTGGTCTGCTCGATACGCAATTTCTCCAATAATTTCGCCACTTGGTGATTGATATACTCCGAGCCGTTATCCGAATGGAAGCTCTTAATCACAAACGGGAACGCATCCATCATGGCTTCCAGTACCGGCAGCAAATAGGCTTCGCTGATGCGCTCCACAGCAAACACTGCTTGAAATTGGGTCACCTCGTCCACCGCGTTGATGAGATACACGCCTTTAATTCCATCCAAATCGCCCTGATGCACGCTATCCACACGCAGATAGCCTGGGCAGCCGTCCGGCGCGGGTTTACGACGCTCGCCGATGTTGATTTTGCTGGGTCGGGTTTTATCGAATGAGCCGCGTTTGGCCTGATAGGTTTTGTGCTGGCGCAGGTTGTATAGAGGGCCGTTGGAAATTTCCGCCAACCGTTCGAAGCGAACATCCCCATGTACCTTGAACGCCCGCTCGCACAGCTTGCGCATGGTGGTACCAGAGATTGTGCCATGTAGTGCATCCATCTCGGCCAGTAAGCGAATATCTTCCGTTGTGTAACGCCGAGTGAACGGCACGGCGGGCGCCCGTCGCCTATCCTGGATCATGCCATCCTCGGTGAATTGCTTAATACAGCGCCCCACTTGCGCCCGTGAGAAGCCGGTTATCTTGCCCAAATACCGGCGCAGCACACCTTTGTCGGCGCGTGAACATCGCTCATAATGAAACTGCTTAAGCGTATCGGTCATCCAGCCGTAAGCGACGACCCGATCGGTCAACGTAAACGAAATGGCTTCATTGCCGGAAACAAAGGCTTGCACTTCGGCCAGCGTTTTTAGTCCTTGCGTATGTAAAGTCACGATCATGCCTCCATGATCCCAACTTTCGCGCCTCCAGGCTCATCTCACGGTGGAAATACATCGCCTCGTTCAGGCTCATTTGTCATTGGACAAGGCTCAGGATTGAAAAAAAAGCTAAATTAGTTGATAATAAGCGGCTGAATTTAGATATACGGAGAGATGGCCGAGCGGTCGAAGGCGCACGCCTGGAAAGTGTGTATACGGAAACGTATCGAGGGTTCGAATCCCTCTTTCTCCGCCATTATTAGATATAAGTTACTGATTTCATTGGTAACTTAAAATTGACTTCTTGAATGATCCCCCGATTGATCCCCTTTTTAGGTATTGCTAGGGCTTTGATTTTCTCTAAAACCTATCTTGTTCTTTCTTTTACATTTACCAATACAAAATAAGCTTTGCGGCAAGCAAAAACCTACCGCCAGATTAAAATGACTTCTATTGGCCCATAGAAAGCTTCTGAATCAAGCCTTTGAACACCATCTTGATCAGCTTTAATGCTGAAGCACATAAAAGAGGCCAAATCGATCTCAAAGCCTGACTCCAATAAAAAAATATCGCCTTATTTTTTCCAAACTTTCTGTAGACTTCTCGGTAATCTTCTTCCAAATCACCAAGCAATGCTTCTCGATTTTTTCTTGGGATGAATAAATACAACAAATATTGAGCCCAGGAAGGCGGCTCAGCTATAGCGTAAAACGACTCAGCGGAAACATTAATACGCTTTCTTTTAAAAAGAACACCTATTAATACTAATAAGTGATCATAATAAACATCATTCATTAGCTCAATTCGTCGCAAAAACGACTCATTATCGTCTAATGCAATCTGCCTAGTTCTTATAATTAACTCTTTAACTTCATTAGCTATTGAAAAATCATCTATTGGTTTATATGTTTTGTTCATATTAGATTGCAATTAGGTTAATGTTAGCCATTAAACTAATCTCACGAAGGGACTGGTTTAATGCATTTTGCCCCAATGCAGTTACTTGAAAATATTTTTTTGCTTTTCCGCCACGGTCTTCAGAGCTTTCACCAGCTCTAGATTTGATTAGACCTTTAACTTCCAATCTATCTAAAGTAGTGTACAAAGCCCCTACCGAAACATCCTTGCCTATTTTTTCCCTAATATTACGCCTTATCTCTACACCATAACTGTCGTTATGATTATTAAGAATGGCAAGCAAAATAAATCTTTCAAGATCACCCATCGAAACGGTTTTTTGAAAGCCAGCAGCCATAGAAACCTCACTAATTTATTTAAGTATTTATCATCCTTGCTATTATGGCCGACTTCCCTATCATTTAAGTTGCCTGAATCTATCAGACATCATGCATTCTACATTGTAGAATCTACAATGTATAGTTTTTTTAGAAATAACATTTCAAAAACTAATAACAGCTAACCGGCTTAGCTCATGACACTACCGGTTAAGCGCCGACAAAAAGCCTATGAGAGAATGACGATTCACGAAATCATCGAAGCAAACAAAGGCGGCCGTTGCATTGCCGAAGGAACTTTTGAAGGCTAGCCTCCAAAGAATAGCCTCATGGGGGCATCGGGGCCGGTGTTGGCGGGCAGGAACGCGGATTCAGGAAACTATTTTAACGGTACCCAACTGCCGTAAAAAATAAATTTAGATTTTTCTAATAGATTTCCAAGTAATTTTAAGACATGCTTTAGCATGCCATGACATATGCTGGGTCGAAGAATATCGATAAACAGGCAATACCGAGGCATATCTGTTTGATTAAATGACTGGTGCGACAAGGTATCGTCAAAAATAAATAATTTATTTTCGCACCAATAGTTTTCAACTTCTCTGACTTTAATATATGCCGACTTATCCGTCATGTCGTTGATATTATAAAGCACTCTTAAAGTCACCCTTAACGGCCCGAAATGCTCATCGGTAGATTCCTTTTTATTAAAAATGGAAACCCCTATCGTTTTTATAAATTTATAATCGCGGTGAAACGCTCCAACATTTATAAAATTATCGATATTTCTGCCATACCATTTAAAAAAAATCATCCCTCTCCTAACTTTTTCAGCGCGCCCAGCCAGTTTTTCGATGATGTTTTCAGACTTAACGGCGTCTAGAACTTGATTTATTTCTTGTTGATAATCTAAAGGCAATTCATGCAACTGGTATATTTTCTTATTGACGTAGGGTAATGTAAGCAAATCCATCAAAATATTAAATGGCGCTAGCGCCCAAGTTGGGGTTCCGTTACCAAAAAAATAGCGATACAAAAGTTTGCCGTCCAGCTTACTGTTCCGGCTTACATCATAGGCTCCGCATATTAGGTAAAACAATAATAGCTCGGTCGCGAAATAAGCCAAAGCAGCTAAAAATATAAACCATAAAACCGATTGCAGAAGGAAACGCCTTTTTCTTTTAGCATAGAATTGTTTATCCATATATGGTTTTATTTTATGTTTTAGTCGCATGATACTAACATCTTTGTTTACTAACACCTATAAAATGTTAACAAAAACAAATAACAAGTTTTTTACGGGACCGAAAAACATGAAATTTCGAAAAAGGAAAATTTCACCACTAACCGCAAGTACAGTCGTTTTCCGTTGATTGATTAAACGGGAGAACGCTACCGATTACTTCAGTAACTCGGCCATCGCTATGATGTTTTTGGCCATTTCGCCGACAGAAACCTTGCGGTCCATCGCCAATTTACGAAGGGCGTGATAGGCCTGATCTTCCGTGTAGCCTTGCGATTGACTCAGAATGCCTTTGGCCCTGTCGACAAGTTTCCGTTCCTCCAGCTGGATTCTGGTTTTTTGCAGTTCGCTTTTCAGAGCTTGCTGTTCGTTAAACCGGGCGATTGCGACTTCGATGATGGCTTTGATGCGCCTCGGCTCCAGTCCGTCGACAATATAGGCGCTAACGCCGGTCTTGATGACCTTGTTGATGGTATCGGTCTGCTGGTCTTCGGCGAACATGATGACGGGCACCGCGCATTGTTGGTTCAATGTCAATATCATGTTCAACACCTTGTCGTCCGGACTGTAAAGATTCAACACCACCGCATCGGGCTCCAGGTTTTGCACGACGGCAAGCAAATCCAAGGCCTGTAACTTCAAAGTGGCGACCTGGTAGCCGTGCCGGCTCAGACTTTCCTCCAACGAAATGCCGGTATCGAAGAACTCGTCGATCACTAGTACTTTACGCGCCGTCATGCTTTATTCCAGTTCGATTTTGATCGTCGTGCCGTCCGGCAGAATTTCGGTCATGAAGGTTTTGGGCTCTTCCAGGCAGACGATCAAACCCAGCAAGACCAGACAACAAAGACCCAGCATCAAGAAGAAACCGGCCGGGCTTACAAAGGTCAGCAAAATTAAAAATATAATGGCGCCGGCATTGCCGTAGGCGCCTACAATGCCGGCCACTTCGCCTGTAATCGCGCGCCGGACCAACGGTACGAATGCGAATATCGCGCCTTCGGCCGCTTGCATGAAGACCGAGCACAATAAAGTGACAAGCACGGCCAGCGTAATGGACCAATCCGAAGAAATCCGCGCCATCAACAAATAACCGCCTGCCAAGCCTGCGCTGAAAACCGTAATGGATAATTTGCGGCCTATGCGGTCGCTAAACCAGCCACCTGCCGGCCTAGCAATGACATTGGTAATTACAAAACTGGACGCTAAAAAACCCGCATCCAACATGCTGATCTGCCGGCTTTCATGAAAGGTATCGAAGAAAAACATCGGCAGCATCGACAACACCGCCAGTTTGGAACCGAATGTCGTTAAATAAGCAATTGCCAGTATAAAAACCTGCCGGTAACGGTACCGATGAATAACCGGGATGGGTTGGCTCAAGCGCTCGGCGTTGGTGCGGACCAACTGAATCGAGTGCAGCAGGAACATGCCCCAAATCCCCAAATGCAAGATGAAGCTCCAGGCTGTCGATATCAGGGGCGACGGTAACGACGATAACTTCCACGTCAATAACGACAGGGTCGCGTACAACGGCAATAAGCTCAGCATGTATAGAAACAGATCCTGTATGCTGGAGACTTCCATGCTATGAGTGCGTTTGCCTTTAAGACCGGCCAATTCAGGCGGCAAGTCTTCTACGTTGCGGTAATACACGATCGAAAACAGCACGGCCATACAACCGGTTAATGCGGTGGCGTAGCGCCAGCCGTTTTCTTCGCCCAGATACAAGGCCAGGCCCGGCAGGACGATCGCCGCCACCGCGGAACCGAAATTGCCCCAACCGGCATAAATGCCTTCGGCAAAGCCCATCTGGCTGGACGGAAACCAGTCTCCGATAATACGGACACCCACAACGAAACTGGCGCCGATAAAACCCAATAGAAACCGCGACCAAGCCAATTCGGCGAAATTATCCGCGGCGGCAAACAGAAAGCACGGCAAACTGCAAACCGCCAACAGCACACTAAAGGTAATGCGCGCTCCGAATCTATCGACCAACAGGCCGGTGATAACCCTGGCCGGAATCGTCAACGCCACGTTCAAAAGTAAGATGATCTCGATTTCCGCATGGCTGATTCTCAAGTCCTGCTGGATCAACATCAGCAAAGGGGCGTGGTTGAACCAGATCACGAAGCTGATGAAAAACGCCAGCCAGCTCATATGCAAGATTTTGCTCTTGCCCTGCAACGACATTAAATTAAAAGGTGCGATCATCACGGTCTAAATCAAACGAAATAACGCGGCTGTTCAAGCAGGTTGTATGCCATAGGACTAAGTAGTCAATCGGCGTTTATTTCGGAATAATTCGAACCATTCTGGTGCACGTTGCACTGCAGAATGCGTAATTTGGGTGCAAAGCTGACCTGCCATATCGTTTGCAACCCGCTTCAAGCCTTTGATTCCGGGCTCTTAACAGGTTGGCATCCACATTGCTAGATATAAACGTAAGTCTCCCGCTGAGCTTACCTTGTCATTGCTGATAGGACAAAGGCGTCCTGATTGAACGAGCACATTCGTTCAATTCAGGGTGCCTTTTTTTTTGCCTGAAATTTGGCTAACAGCGCGGGAGAATCGTTGAATCTGTTTTTGAGGGGTCTGGCATGAACACAAAACAAACATTGGTTGTCATCGGTAACGGCATGGTCGGCCAGCATTTTCTGACCGGCTTGGTGCAGAGCCCGGCTATCGATGATTACCATATCGTTACCTTTTGCGAGGAACCGCGTCCCGCTTACGACCGGGTGCATCTATCCGAATTTTTTACCGGCAAGAGCGCGGACGATTTAGCGCTGGCGACCGAAGCCTTTTTCGCCGAACACGGGATAACGCTTTATTTAGGCGATAAAGCCGTCGCCATCGATCGCGAACAAAAAACCGTCACTTCCGCAAAAGGCGTTAGCGTAAGCTACGACAAATTGGTGCTGGCGACCGGTTCCTACCCCTTCGTCCCGCCGGTGCCCGGACATGAGCGCGCACAATGTCTGGTCTATCGCACCATAGAGGATCTGGAAGCCATCAAGGCCGCGGCAGCCAATTCCAAAGTCGGCGCGGTGATCGGCGGCGGCTTGTTGGGCTTGGAAGCCGCCAAGGCTTTGAAAGACCTGGGACTGGATACGCATGTGGTGGAATTCGCCCCGCGCCTGATGGCAGTGCAATTGGACGACGGCGGCGGCGCGATGCTGAAACGCAAAATCGAGAACATCGGCGTCAGCGTTCACCTGAATAAAAATACCACCTTGATCGACGACGGCGCGCACTGTCTGCATAAAATGAATTTTGCCGACGGCGAAGTGCTGGAAACCGACATCATCTTGTTTTCCGCCGGCATCCGTCCGCGCGACGAACTGGCGCGGGCTTGCGGCCTGGAAATGGGTGCGCGCGGCGCCATCGTCATCAACAACGAATGCCAGACCTCCGACCCGGACATCTACGCGATCGGCGAATGCGCGCTATGGAACGGCCAGATTTTCGGCCTGGTCGCGCCGGGTTATACCATGGCCCGCACCGTCGTCGCCCATTTGTGCGGCCAACAGCAACCCTTTACCGGCGCCGACATGAGCACCAAACTGAAGCTGATGGGCGTCGATGTGGCCAGCATAGGCGACGCTCACGCCAAAACGCCGGGCGCCTTGGTTTATACCTATCAAGACGGCCGCGGCGAAATCTACAAACGCTTGGTGGTCAGCACCGACAACAAGAAGCTGCTCGGAGCGGTGCTGGTGGGCGACGCCAACGGTTACAGCACATTGCTGCAATATTGCTTGAACGGCATAGACTTACCGGAAAACCCCGATTCGCTGATTCTGCCGCCGCGTTCCGACCAATCGGTGGGCCTGGGCCCGGATGCTTTGCCGGATAGCGCGCAAATCTGCTCCTGCCATGCCGTCAGCAAAGGCGACGTCTGCTCCGCCATCGCGGCGGGATGCACCAGCATTGGCGCGCTAAAGGCCGAAACCAAAGCCGCGACGGGTTGCGGCGGCTGCGCGCCGCTGTTGAAATCGGTATTGGACTGCGAGCTGAAAAAAGCCGGCTTCGAAGTCAGCACCGACATCTGCCCTCATTTCCCGCATACCCGGCAAGACCTCTACAACCTGATACGCATCGAACACATCAAGACCTTCGACGAATTATTGGACAAACACGGGCGCGGTTTGGGCTGCGATATCTGCAAGCAGGCGGTTGGTTCGATTCTGGCGTCGTATTGGAACGAATACATCCTGAAAAAAGCCCACATCGGCCTACAGGACACCAACGACACTTATCTCGCCAATATGCAAAAAGACGGCACCTACTCTATCGTTCCCCGCGTGACGGGCGGGGAAATCACACCGGAGGGTTTGATTGCGCTGGGACAGGTTGCGAAAAAATACGGCCTGTACACCAAAATCACCGGCGGCCAGCGCGTCGACCTGTTCGGCGCCCGGGTCGAACAACTGCCGCTGATTTGGGACGAGCTGATCGCGGCCGGCTTCGAGTCCGGTCACGCCTACGGCAAGTCCTTGCGCACGGTAAAATCCTGCGTCGGCAGTACCTGGTGCCGCTTCGGCATAGACGATAGCATCGGTTTGGCGGTCGAGCTGGAAAATCGCTACAAGGGCCTGCGCGCGCCGCATAAAATCAAGATGGCGGTGTCCGGCTGCACTCGCGAGTGCGCCGAGGCGCAAGGCAAGGACATCGGCGTGATCGCCACCGAAGGCGGTTGGAACCTATACGTATGCGGCAACGGCGGCATGAAACCGCGCCACGCCGATCTGTTCGCCACCAATTTGGACAAGGAAACCTTAATCAAGTTAATCGACCGGGTATTGATATTCTATGTAAGGACGGCCGACCGCTTACAACGCACGTCGGTCTGGATGGAAAACATGGAAGGCGGGCTGGATTATCTGAAATCCGTGGTCATAGACGACAAATTGGGCATAGCCGGCGAATTGGAGGCGCAAATGCAATACGTCATCGACACCTACCAGTGCGAGTGGAAAACCACGCTACAGGACGAAGACAGATTGAAACGCTTCCGCCATTTCGTCAACAGCGACCAGTCCGACGACAACATCGTTTTCGTAGAAGAACGCGGCCAAATCAGGCCGGCCAATCCGGAAGAACGCAAACATTTCAAACTAGCTGAAGAGGCCGCCTGACATGAGTGTATGGAAAGACGTTTGTCCTTATGAGGATTTGCAACCGGACTCGGGCGTATGCGCCTTGGTCCAAGGCAAGCAGGTTGCCATCTTTTATTTGACCCGCTTGAAAACGGCGTTTGCGATCGGCAATTTCGACCCTTTTAGCCAGGCCAACGTGCTGTCGCGCGGCATGGTCGGCGACATCGACGGCGAACCCATGGTCGCTTCGCCGATGTACAAGCAGCATTTTCATTTACGAACCGGCGTCTGTTTCGAAGACGAAACCGTCAGCGTTCCCAGCTATCCGGTTAAAATCGAAAATAATCGAGTCGCCGTACAGATGCCGGAGTAAATCATGAAATACCGTTATTACATTGCAGACGTGTTTACCGACCGGGTTTTCAACGGTGCCCAGATCGCGGTGTTTCCGAACGCCGACGGCTTGAACCCCAACACGATGGCCGCGATTGCCAAGGAACTCAATCTGACCGAAACCGTGTTCGTATTCCATCGCATCCACGCCGAAAACGTCAGACGGCTACGGATTTTTTCGCCGCTACGCGAGATCGACTTCGCCGGCCATCCGATCATCGCCACCGCGCATGTGTTGGCCGTTTCCGGCGATTTGGCTTTGAACGATCACGTTACCAAAGTCAACTTCGAACAAAACGTGGGTTCTATCGAAGTCAATGTCACCGGCATAAATGGCGAACCCCATTTTGTGCAGTTTACTCGCAGCGTCAGCGCCATCGTCGACCGCTTCGCCCCAAGCGATGACGAACTGTGCCAATTCTTAGGCCTGCAACCGTCCGAGCTGGATCATAAAAAATACTCGCCCCGTTTGGTCTCATGCGGTTTTCCGTATTTGATCGTGCCGGTCTGGCAATATGAATCGGTACGTAAGGCCCGTTTCGATTACGCGGCCTGGAGCCAATCCGCCGCACCGCAAACGGCGGCCCAGGAAATCATGCTGTTCGCACCGAAATCGCCCAACCCGGATTCCGATTTCAACGTGCGCCTACTCGGCCCCAACATCGGCGTGAAAGACGATCCGCCGGTCGGCAGCGCAATGCCGGCGTTTTGCAGTTATCTGTGTTCTTTCGAACATACTCGAAAAGGCACCCACGTGTTCTCGGTCGAGCGCGGAGAACGCACGAGCCGCCGCAGCCTGCTACAACTGGAAATGGACAACAAACAGCAAGAAAAACTAACCGTGCGCATAGGCGGCCAAGCCGTGATTTTCGCCGAAGGCGTGATTCATTTACCGGAACAACAGCGAAATTTAGCTTGAGCCGGTCTCCCCAAAACCCCGGCAGCGTCCGCTGCCAAATCCTGTTCACGCGCGGCAAGTTTCGGATTCGAATCGTACTTGATGCATAAATCCGGATAAAGCCAGAGCCACTTCTGAAATTCGTGGCGCTGCTGGTCGGGAACATTGCGCCGACCGAGCTGCGCCTCGAATTCCAGGCCGAGAGATGAGGGAACGGCTAACATGGCAACCGCCAAAACTACTGTCGGCACGGTTTGAACGATATACAGAAAGGAACAATCCTTAATGATTACAAATTTATTTTGGCCATACAGGTTTCGTGGTAAATATACGGAAACTGTTTAATAACTAGATGTATAAGAGTCGGTGCCAGATGGAAGCACTAAATAATCGAGAAATAGCGACTACTATATGGATGTTGCTATTCGCAGCATGGGCCTTTTCCAAAAAAGAGGTTCGCTCATCATTTGGCTCCGTATTGGACGCATTTGCCAAGAAGGTAATTTTAGTTCCTTTCTCATTGCTAATTATTCACACCTTAGCTTCAGTATGGGTTTTAAGCCAAATAGGGATATGGAACTCGGCACAAATTAAAAATACTTTTCTCTGGTTCATTGGCGTGGCCGCAGTATCCTTCTTCCGAATTAACAAGATAGCGGATGACCCCCATTACTTTCAAAATGCCATAAAAGACAATATAAAATTGATTGTTTTTATTGAGTTTTTAGTCACATTTTATACCTTCAACCTAGTTGTTGAGATTGTTTTTGTTCCGTTCATGGCGCTTATTGGAGCCCTTCTTGCTGTCTCACAAACGGATGAGAAATACATCCTGGTTCAGAAGGCTCTAAGTAAGCTGATAGAGATAATCGGCATATCGATCATTATTTATACTTCGTATAGGTTGATTGTTGATTTCAATGATTTTGCTCAGGTTCAGACCGTTCTAGATTTTTTCGTGCCAATCGCCTTGTCAATATTTCTGCTACCTCTAATTTATATATTTCATGTGTATATGGTTTATGAAGGAGTTTTTGTCCGCATGCAGTTTTCTATCAAGGATGAAAAGCTACGTACCTATGCAAAAAGAAGCTCGATAATTAATTACAAACTCGATCTTTCGGCTCTGAGACGTTGGGCTGACGCCCTAAATCGAGAAGACATCGTTGTTTCCAGTGACGTGGATAAATTGCACGAAGAGATAGCGCGTCTAGAAGCAGAAGAAAAGAATCCGCCAGTTGTTCCGTTTGAGCTTGGCTGGTCTCCATACAAAATCTCGTCAGTTTTAGAAACCGCAGGTTTAAAAGTTGGTCATTACAAAAAACTGCATGAAGATGACTGGTTTGCAAGCTCACCATACCTAGAGATTGGAAATGGCCTGTTGCCCAACAACATTGCTTATTATCTTGAAGGGAACAGGTTTGCAGTAACCAAGTTAAAATTAAAGATGAATATCAATGAAGAAGAGCAATCCACCGAAGCGCATAGCATTCTATGTGCTCTTGCATCTGCTCTGCACTTACATGCTCTCGGGAGTGAGCTGAATCAGGGATTCAAAAACGCAATAATGGAGGGTGGCGACAAAGAAGACCAAGTCAAAACAAAACTGGTTAGTGTTTCCACTGAACGCTGGCAAAATAATCGAGGTTATGATGTGGGCTTCTCCATTTCAAATATTTAATCGGGTAGCCGGGAGTGTCTAGCTCCCAGCCCCCACACCACCCGGCATGCGGGTCCGCACCGGGCGGTTCATCA
>NZ_JBSYXO010000041.1:0-35947 GCF_054172045.1 Methylomonas sp. MgM2
ACGTGGCGGTGTAGGCGCGATTGCTAGCCAGGGATGGCTAGCAATCTTTCCCGCCGGAAGCCGACACTCTCCGGCTGATAGATCGCTTGTCCGGTTTGCGCAAAAACTAGACATTTTAAGATAACAATTTGAAATATATTGGTTAATTTATATTTTTTATACATTATCTACATCTTTATCCACAAATTATGTGGATAACATAGGAGGGATTAATATTTTGTGGTTAACTTCTATGGTCAGCGGCATGCGGTTCCAAATGTTACGGCTTGATTAAAATTTGATCAAATTAATTCAATTGATTGATTTTAAATAATTTAATAGTGTATTTATCAGTTTTTCTACAATCTTATCCACAGATTGTGGGGATAAGTGCGCCGTCCGGCGTTAAATTGGACCTAGGATTTTAGTGGCCGACTTTTTAAGCGGACCAGATTTTCGTCACGTTGTTTATTAGTTTGCTATGTTTATAAGTAATTGAAATAAAATATTATTTTTTAACAGTTACCAAGTTGCGGACAATTTTATCCACAGAAATTGTGGATAAAATCTATAGGTTCGAAAATATGTGTTTAAAAACTTGTTTATCATGGACTCCAATGAATCTTTAAAATGTCGATCATGGTAAGTCGTACTGAGGAAATCGAATTTCGGAGTGGCGCCGAAGCACCGCCGCTACCCGATCGGACCGTCCGTTTTATCCTGCATTGCTTACGGCAGTTCCGGTTATGGATTCTGCTGATGATGTTGTTAGAAACCGGACAGGCCGCAGGCAGCATTCTGGTACCCTATGCCATTAAAGCCTTGATGGATGCGGTTGCATCGAATCCGAGCGCGGAAATGTTATGGGAAGTGACCAAGCAACCGTTAATACTCCTGGTTGGGCTCAATCTGGCTGAGATTTTATTCAGCCGCAGCAGTGGCGCATTGTTGATCATAGTCGGCCCGCGCTTGCGTCAACGGACCGCCCGTTTGTTATACGCCCATCTACAGCAGCATTCGCCGCGTTACTTCAGCAATCATTTTGCCGGCAGCTTGGCGCACAGAATCAGCGAAACGGCGATGAGCGTCAATCACACGACGTGGTCGGTCCTGTTTGATTTTTGGCCGATTAGCGTTACGTTTACGGTTTCGATCGCGTTGTTGCTGGAAGTGCATACTCAATTGGGCGGTTTTGTCGCCGGCTGGGTGTTTTTATACGTTGGGATTTCGTTTTGGCTTGCGACAAAATGTCAGCCCTATGCCCAAAACTACGCGGCGACCCGAAGCTTGGTCAACGGCAAGATCGTCGATACCGTGACCAACATGCTTAACGCAAAATTGTTCGCGCGTCTGGATTACGAACGCGAGTACCTGGAAGGTTTCTTGGAAACCGAAGTGCGCGAAGGCCGGCGTACGTTCTGGTTCATGGAGAGAGTGCGTTGGTTCCAGTTCGTCGCGGCAGCCGGCCTTAAGATCGGTACTATAACTTATGCGCTATTTCTGTGGGGCAACGCTGAAATCAGCGTTGGCGACTTCGCGATGAGTACGGGCCTGGCGCTGCTGATCATAGGCGATGCGCGCAATTTGACCCGCCGGTTTTTGGAGTTTTTCGAATATGTCGGTAACGTAGCCAATGGGGTCGATATCATCGTCAAGCCGCATGAAATCGTTGACGTTCCTGACGCCAAGCCTTTGCGGGTGACGGCGGGCCGAATCGAATTTCGAAACGTGCGTTTCGAATATGAACCCGGAAGGCCGGTATTCGACAATTTGAATGTGGCGATCGAACCGGGACAGCGGGTTGGCTTAGTCGGTTTTTCCGGATCAGGCAAGTCTACGTTTGTCAGTCTTATTTTGCGCAATTACGAGCCGCAGTCGGGTGCGATCATGGTAGACGGGCAGGATATAGGCCGGGCCACTCAGAAATCGTTGCATCAGCAAGTAAGTTTGATTCCGCAGGATCCGAGCTTGTTCCATCGCACCTTAAAGGAAAATATCGCCTATGGGCGCCCGCATGCCGGAGATGAAGAAATCCGGCAAGCCAGCCGTATGGCGCATGCCGATGCTTTTATCGATGCAATGCCGGAAGGCTATGAGTCTTTGGTTGGTGAACGCGGAGTCAAATTGTCGGGCGGCCAACGCCAGCGTATCGCCATTGCCAGGGTGATGTTGAAAGATTCGCCGATCTTGATTCTGGATGAAGCCACCGCCAGTCTGGATTCCGTAACGGAGAAAACCATCCAGGAAAATCTCGATAGGGTGATGGGGCGAAAAACCGTCATCGCCATCGCTCATCGCTTATCGACCATAGCCCATCTGGACCGGATCTTGGTGTTCGATCGCGGCCGTATCGTGGAAGACGGTAGTCATGACACACTTTTGTCGCAAAAAGGTTTTTATTACCGCTTATGGACCATGCAGGCAGGCGGCTTTTTACCCGACGAATAGTCGATTGTCCTAAGCGGGTGGGAAACCTACTGTATTGCGTGTGATGCTTTGGTAACATCGGAGATGGCGCGATTCTATCGGTAATCGCGTTTTCCCAGGTAAAATCATCAAAACTATTTGATATCTTACAGCCATGGCTTTGAATTCGACTAATCGGCAAGCTCTAAAACAATTTGATTTTCTACCCGACGGCATCCTGACAGTTCCGGTCGAACAGCTTTATGCCTTGGTCCCGGAACCGACATTATTTCATCTTTCCGGAAAGCGTCCGGAAACGCTTTTCGTATCCGTGCTTTTGCATGGCAACGAACCGACCGGTTTTCTGGCTGTTCAGAAGCTGCTGCAAAAATATCAGGGACAAACGCTTCCCCGCGGCCTGACCTTGTTTTTCGGCAATACCCAGGCGGCGAAATTCAATCAAAGAAGATTGGAACATCAGTGCGACTTCAATCGAATTTGGCCCGGCACGGCATTGCCTCACTCCGTTGAAACCGAATGGGCGCGACAAATCTGCGACAGCATGCGCCGGCGCGGCACATTTGCCAGCATCGACGTGCATAACAATACCGGCCTTAATCCGCATTATGCGTGTGTGAACAAGCTGGACGACACTTTTCTGCATCTTGGGGCGCTATTTGGCCGGTTGTTGGTATATTTCACGCATCCTAAAGGCGTGCAGTCGGGCGCATTCGCCGAGTTTTGCCCGGCCGTGACCTTGGAGTGCGGCCGTCCGGATCAGCCGTCCGGGATCGAGCACGCGTTTCAATTCATCGATAGTTGTTTGCACTTGCATGAGTTTCCGGCGCATCCGATCGCAAGACATGACGTGGACATTTATCATACCGTGGCTCAAGTCACCGTCGATGAGCGCATAAGTTTTAGTTTCGATGACACGGCGGCCGATTTATGCTTGAGTTCGGATTTGGAAAGGATGAATTTTACCGAAATTCAGGCTGGAACTTCTTTAGGCGAGGTAAACGGCGGGCACATACCGGTCATTGCCAGGGACAACGACGGCAACCCGATTACCGAACAATTTTTTAGGCTGACGGATGGGCAGTTGCAGATCACCAAAGCGACCATGCCGTCGATGTTGACCTTGAATGAACAAGTCATCCGGCAGGATTGTTTGTGTTATTTAATGGAACGCTTATCGCTTTCGCTTAGATAAGGTTCAAAGTTCATGGATTAAATCGATCTTCATTTCGCTTGCCGGGATGATTGGGCGATTTGCACGTTTTTTGCACAATTCCGGGCAATAATGTCTTAACTGTTTAATGAGCCATGTTGTGCATAAATCGATACGGGCCAAATTTTTTTTGACGTTTTTGCTGACCACGCTGTTGGTGGTGGCCGGCATGTATGTGTTTATGCGCTGGTCGTTAGATCGCGGTTTCAAAGAATGGGTGGAATCGAGGCAACGCGAGCGGGTTGAGAATCTGATAGAAAGTCTGAGCGATGTTTACGCCGCATCGGGCAGTTGGGAGTCTTTATCGGTAAATAAGCGCGAATGGCTTCGTTTGCTGATCCAGTCCGACCAGCGGCACCGGCATCACCATCCTTTGATGGACAAGGAAATGCTTGGGACATCCAGCGAATGGCCGCCGGAAATCGATTTCGATCATGGACACCAACGGCGTTTTATCCCGTTGGAACTTCGCGCGATGCTATTGCGAGCGGATCAATCGATTGTATTCGGGCGGCCGGAATTACTGGAGCGCTTGACGCTATATCCGATCGAACATCGGGACAAAGTGGTCGGTTATCTCGGCTTATTGCCGGGTAGGCCGGACAACCATTTAATAGACCGGCATTTCTTCGAACGGCAGGCGCAAACATTTGCCTGGATCGCGCTGCTCATGGTCGCTCTATCGGCGGGATTGGCGTTATTGTTGGCTTACATATTGGGCAAACCGATTAGGCGGATTGCCGCCGCCGCTAAACAGTTGGCTGTTGGACGCTACCAAGTTAGATTGCCCGTCGAATCCGGCGACGAATTGGGTCAGTTGGCACGGGACTTTAACGAAATGGCCGCGGCTTTGGAACAGTCCGAGCAATCCAGGCGGCAATGGGTGGCCGATATTTCTCACGAATTGCGTACGCCGTTGTCGGTGTTGCGGGGCGAGTTGGAAGCGTTGCAGGATGGGATTCGGCCGATGGACGCAGAGGCGATCGAATCCTTGCTGGCTGACGTATTGCGCCTCAACCGCCTGACGAACGACCTTTATCAGTTGGCCCTGTCCGATCAAGGCGCATTAACTTATCGTAAAGCGTTAATTCGTCCCGTGGCCTTGCTAAAAGGAGATTTGGCCGCGTTGCAGCCGGCGTTCGATAACAAACAAATCGCGGTAACGTTGAGAGATCATACCCAAGGGCGCCTAACCCTATACGCCGATTCGGATCGTTTGTCCCAGTTGTTTCGTAATTTGCTGAATAACAGCGCCAACTACACCGATAGTGGCGGCAGACTGGATATTAGCGTTAGCCAACAAGAGAGCCTATTGCTGATCGAATTGGCCGATAGCGCGCCTAGCGTGCCTCAAGCCGATATGCGGCGACTATTCGATCGCTTCTATCGGGTGGAAACTTCCCGCAGCCGAAATCATGGCGGAGCCGGCCTGGGTTTGGCTATATGCGGCAATATCGTGTCCGCCCATAACGGCCGCATCAGCGCGCATCCGTCCAAATTAGGCGGGTTGGCTATCCGTATTGAATTACCGTTGAATTGATAATGAACCGGACAAATTACATTCTTATCGTCGAGGATGAAGCAAAATTAGCTCGGCTGGCGCAAGACTATTTGAATAGCGCAGGCTTCGATACCGAGATTTTGACTAACGGCGATGAAGTGTTGCCGCGTTTAACCGAAAAGGCGCCGGATCTGATATTGCTGGACCTGATGTTGCCCGGAACCGATGGCCTAACGCTGTGTCGGGAAATTCGCAAATTCAGCCAAGTGCCCATCATCATGCTGACCGCCAGGATTGAAGAAATCGATCGCTTGCTGGGTTTGGAATTGGGTGCCGACGATTATATTTGTAAACCGTACAGTCCGCGGGAAATGGTTGCGCGGGTAAAGGCGGTATTGCGCCGTTTGCAAGAGCGGGGCGATGCCCGCTCGGGCCAGGCGCTGACATTGGACGGCAACCGTTTCCGGGTGTCGGCGTCAGGACGGGAAGTCGAGTTGACCGCTGTGGAATTTCAACTATTTCAAACTTTGTTTCGCAGGCCGGGTCATATTTTCTCGCGTTCGGTGTTGATGGATTTGATCTATCACGATCAGCGTATTGTTTCCGATCGAACCATCGATAGTCATATCAAAAAGCTCAGAAAAAAACTGGAAGACCTGTTGCCGGAACACGAACTGATTCACTCGGTCTATGGGGCCGGCTATCGCTACGATCCGCCGCCCGACAAGCCGGCTTAAATTTGCACAATCTTTCCACATTTGCTGCAAATTGTTTGTGAATTCGCCGGATAGACTGAATACCGAAAACGACGATAGTTCGTTTTTAACTCAAAACAAAGGAGAACCATCATGAACAAAAAAATCGCAATCACATTATTGGCCGTAGCCTTGCCATTGGCCGTTGCAGCCTCCTCAGGCGAAAAAGGGCCTGATCATTTTGGCCATCATCGAGGAGACCGAGTCGAACGTCTAGCCAAGGAACTGGACTTGAATGCGGATCAAAAAACCAAATTAGAGGATATTTTCAAGCAAGAGCACGAAAAGTTCGAGGCGCTGCGGCAGGAAACCCATCAACAAATACAAGGCGTGCTGACTCCGGAGCAAATGACTAAATTCGAGCAGCTAAAGAAAGAACGTCACGAAAAATGGCGCAAACGTCATGAGGAAAGAAAACAACAGCAATCCGAATCCTCTGACGATTAATTTGGTAACTCCTCGGATTGTGTGAGCCACGGATGGCGCCGCCAAGACTGTTATCTCGACGGGATCAAAACCGTCAAACCCGCTAAGACCTACGAAAAGCCGAACGCGTCAACGGCGCCAAAGCGATTGCCTTACAAATATTCGTGCTAAACTCGCTGACCGATATTCCGTATTTTCCAAGGTTGACAATATGGTAGGGGCCAGGACCAGTCACACACACCCTCTTCAAATCGCCGAAGTCCGCGCCCGGCCGTCGTATGGTCGGATCGGAATTACTTTCTGCCCCGGCAAGCATGATCATGTTGCTCTTACGGGCGCCTGGGCGCGCGACCTCGGTATCGATCTGGATACTATCGCGGCCTGGGGGGCGAAGTTGGTGCTGACTCTAGTGGAGCCCGCGGAACTCTTGGCGCTCAAGGTGCCGCAGCTCGGGCATGAAATTCACAGACGAGGCATCGCCTGGTGCCACCTGCCCATTGCCGACTATTCCGTTCCCAGCAAGGCTTTCGAACAGCAATGGCTTACGCAAGGCCGCGAGATTCGCCAGATGTTGCGCACGGGGGACGATGTGCTGGTGCATTGCAAGGGCGGGCTGGGACGGGCCGGCATGATCGCCGCTCGGTTGCTGGCGGAGTTGGGCATGGATCCCGAACAGGCGATCCAAGCCGTTCGCCGCGTGCGCAAGGGCGCCATCGAGACGCCTGCGCAACTGGCTCTGGTGCGTCGAACCACGCCCATCGATTGATCGGCTGCATGGCGAAGAACGCTGACGCGACTCCGATCGATACCACCATGATGCGGCGAGTTGGCGGGCAACAGGGCACCAATCCCGCAGGCATTTATCAAGACGACAGCGGACGACGCTTTTACGTGAAGACGCTGGAATCCGTGGCGCATGCCCGCAACGAGATGATCGCGGCCAAGCTTTACCGATTGGCCGGCGCCCCGACCTTGACCTATCTAAGCACAAAAGACCCGTGCAAGATTGCAACCGAGTGGGTCGAACTCGACAAAAAGTGTATCGCGCATCTCAGCGAAAGCGAACGCAAACAGGCTCAGCGCTGGTTCGGCGTGCATGCCTGGACAGCCAACTGGGACGCCGCCGGCTTCAATGGCGACAACCAGGGTGTCGTCGACGGCACGGTGCTGACGCTCGATGTAGGCGGAGCCTTGGCCTTTCGAGCGCAGGGGGATCCCAAAGGCAAAGCGTTCGGCACCCGCGTGGACGAGCTCGATGTGCTGCGATGCGACGATGGCAACCCGCACGCGGTCAAGCTGTTCGCGGACATGAGTCTTGAGGATATCGAACAGGCCATTATGGTGGTGGTTCATATTCCAGAAGAACTCATTTGCCAGACCATCATAGACATCGGAGGCAGCCAGAAGCTGGCCGAAAAAATGGTCGCGCGCAAAGCCGATATGGCTAGGCGCTTGCGTGTGACTGGTTAAGTCGAAATTAATTAACAGAGTTTCAAATACCTTTCAGCCCTTAAGCAATTTAGGTTCTAGAACGCTTTAGGGAGGCCGGTTTTGTTTGTTAAACGCCGAGAGTGCAGGTTCGGCCAATTTCTGTCGGTCAGGACCCTCCGCTTTATTGCGATGAATATCGCAGAATTCTGCTTGTTAAATGTCAATGGCTGACAGTTAATTTTGCAGCCAGATTTGCTTTATATCAAAAACATTTAAAATGGTCGGCAAAGTATTAATTGCTGTATTTATTAGGACGCGCCACACTAACTTTAATCCAATATAAAATAGGATTATCTAATGTATTTCGAATTAGAAGAAAATATTTTATCAAGAAAACATTGCTTTGCTATTGACGGGTGCTTATTGATGATTTTCGTCGCTTGACTAATGCTTTATCCTAATTTTAGTTTCCAAAAACTACTTAAAATAAAGCTTGTAAGAGTCATAAATTCCAATTTGTTGAACATAGTTTCACCTATCTCAGCGTTAAAATATAATAACTCTATAGTTTACTAGATCTACTCAGGTCGTCATTTACGTGACGAAACCTCAAAAAGTATATCGCTTGTTTGAGCAGCCACAAGTCCACATATTATAATTCTACGTTTAATATGGTCATTTAGTGTTGCAATCCTTAATAGCCTGAAACAATAATATGAAAGACCGTAAAAATAGTCTGCTCCAAGAGGAGAGTTGAACAAATTACTTCCAATGCTTCGAATATGACCGATTAGCTGCCACGCTTGATCATCGCTATTATTTATTTCGGTATTTGCGGCAATCTTATTTTCAATAGCCCAAAGTTTACTAATAGAATCATTAGTTTTAATTCGCTTTATCCAAGGCCAATTCAATCTAACACTGGCTTCTAGGGTTATTAGATCTTCGTAACAATGACCGATGCCCGTATCTCGAAAATCAATTAATGCTAAATTCCCATCTGGTGAGATAATGACATTGTTAGGATTTAAATCACCGTGAACAATTGACCACAATTTTGTCCCTTCAAGCTTTGATTCTGCCAGTTTAGTCTGCAGAAACTTTGGCCATGATTCCAACTTTTTCCCTAGTAGAATCCATGTTGTATTATCTTCTTTTAACTGAGGCATATTATCGCGCAAAAAAATGTGAAGCTTTTGTTTATCCTCTTCAAACCATGCAGCGTCTTTCTTGTAAAAACGCTCAAAATATCTTTCTGCCAACGACGAATATTGAACATCTTTATACGTTCTAATCCAAAAGGTATGAGGCCCGTTGAATAAATTTTGTATAATTGATTTACATTCAATAAAATTACCTGCCTTCAATAGATCTGTAAGCGTGGATAACCCAGTTTCTCCATGAGCAAATGAATACGCAATTGCACCCCAATCAACACTTTTACCATGCCCAATGATGTCCACTCGCATTTGATGGGGCAATGTCCATTTTACGAAAACCTCGTACCGGTTAAGTTCTTCTCTCCAATCGTTAATTTTCGATAACTTTAATACAACCGGAAGAGCTTTTCGGCCATCCGACCCCATTTTCGCTTTTAGTTCGAAGACATAGCTAGTACTACGCCCCCCACCCAATTGTTCAAGTTCCACGTCGGAAATTAATGAAGAGGGATGAAACGGAGGGTGATAAGATATGGTTTGCCTTATAAGATCGAGAAATTCGTTTCTTTCAGGTGGGGGAACGTCGTTAATGGGCTTTATATCTGTACAAAAGTTAAATGTACGAACATGACTAAAGCGAAAACTCTGAAATAACCTTTCAACATAATTTGGATTGTTAGTAAATCCTTTTCCAAATATCGACATCTTTGGAATAAATAAATCATATCGAAATGGTAGTTTTTCGACCTCGCTGATATTCCAATCCCCTGATGTAATCGCGATCGTAAATAGCCCTGGGCATTGGCTTTTTACATCTGAAATGAGGCCTAAGCCAAGAGGATCTCCAGTGTTTAACGAAAGATCACAGACAAACACATCGAGTCGCCCATTTTGTGCAGCCTTAACAACTTCATCAGAGGTTTTTACAGCATAAACGTTTACAGGTAACTCACAAGTTTCGAACAGCTTTCTAACTCCATCTATTACGCCATTCCTTTGAAATTCATTTGGCTCTAAACAGGCAATTTCAATCATAAACACTTTTTTGGCTTATAAATTTACGGAGCTATTTCGTCGACCGCGATTGGTATGCGAACGACTAATCGTGTTTTCATGTTACTACTATCAGAAAAAGCCTCAAAAGTGCCTCCAAGTTGGCGACATATAATACCAACTAACAACAAGCCTCTTCTAAGTGAATTACCATTTTTTTCTACAGTTTTTTGACCGATATGTTTCAGTAAGTCATCTGGCAATGGAGGATCAATAGTGCAATCGACGTGAAGAAGGCCTTGGATAAATTTTTCGACATTTTTTGTGCTTTTCAGGCGTGATTTATAGAAACCTACTGATATGCTCGTTGATCTTTCGTTACGGTGATTGAAAGCATTTGCTATAAAATTTTTAATTATAAATTGAATAGCCCTACTTTTAAGCTCATGCAGAAAGAGATTTGGCAATCTAGGCATTAACTTTACACGTGAAAAAATATTATTTCTTACCGATTCGAGCTGCGTATCAAAATCATTGGTTAATTTATTTAGCATTTCAGAGAAAATGAGTGATTCCTTTTCGTCTTCATTATGAGTAATAAACTCGTTCCTGCTGAGATCTAACATTTCTTTAACTTTACTTAATAATTCAGGATGAAGTGCGAGGCTCATATCAATAATTCCATCAAGTTCGTGATATGCATCTAAACACGCTAACTTTTCTGCAACGAATGAGGAGTCACGTATTAAATTACTAGACGTATATAGATCGGAAATCAGAGACGAAATTGTTTGGAAAAACCACATATCGTGATTAAAGGCATCTAGCAATCTCGACTCAAAATATAATACACCAATCGGAGTAGTACCTTGATAGACCGGTACGAATAATTCACTTTGAGTTAGCTCAGGCGGATTGATTAAATTCTTTAAGCCGGTTTCTTGAATATATTTAAAAGCGTTTCTCGTATCACCAATACAAAGCGGATCAGAATTAAAATAAGCCCTCTCAAAGCAATTTACAATCGCCGAAGAGTCAAACAACTTTCCCGGAATAAAATTTGTAACAAACGGCAGGCGATCAGTTATCTCTCCTTCCGAATAAGAAACATTAATTTTTGGAATAAATCCATGAAATTTCGGTGTATATATCCAGAATGAGCATCTGTAGGATGATGTGGTCCATAGTACTTCAGATAAAGTATCAGAGACTATTGTTTCATTATCTTTAAATGGCTCTGTCCTAAACAAGTTTGATCTATTTAAGTTATTGATTTTTTCAGCAATTTTTTTTACCAGTTCATGCTGCCTTTTATGTAGCAACTCATCAAAATAAAAAGAAATTAGTTCTTGAATTAAATATACATCATCTTGCCGCAAACCATGCTTTTGGCGTGATATTAAAAGTAGTTGTGATCTTGTTGAAATTGAGTCACTTGAGCGTGATAATGGAAATAATATTCTATCGATGCATTTTATTTCTCTATTTTTTCTTTGGGAAAATTGATCTCCTATCTCCATAAGTTTCGAACATGCTATAGCTTCACTTGCAGTTTTCGAATTTTCTGAATCAAGCAAGAAACTTTTCTTACTAAAAAAACCATTCGCCAGCTTCCTGGAGATATAGCGGGTTTCCACTTTTGGTTTGCTTAATAAACTTAAATTAGCATGAGCCTCGTTTTCTATAAAATATTTTCTTTTATCATACCCCTCAAGATGAGATCGCTTCTCAATTAACTCAACGCTTACATCTAAATTATCTTCAATAAAGCTTGCTAAAGTATCTATATTTAATTTATTCTTGCGCGACAAACTTTCGGTCAATTTTTTTGTATATTTATTAAGCCTCTCTTTTTCCATGCTTCTCCAAATTAGCGTATTGTGCACTATTAGGTTAAGATGTTCACATATATCAATAAAAAATTGATTATTTTGCTTAAATGATTTTGGCAAAAATAATTGGCAAGCATGTCTTGTTATGCAATACATATCTTTTGTTAAAATATTTTTCTCATCGCTATCTTTATTCAACCCGGAGATGTTAGTCGAAAAAAATAGACCAATAAATCGATTTTCATGCTTTACTCTAATTAAATATGAAATATTGGCAAAAACACTAACGAAGTCGGAAAATGCTGAACTTGGCAGAAACCCAAAATCGTACAGTATTGTTAAGTTTTTATTCTTCAGCGTAACAAATAAATCCTTTCTATTAATCCAATCATTATCCTCGTTTTCATTCATGATTAAATACCCTGACCTGATTTGTTTTTGTTCTGCAGGAAATAAATGCAAACAGTTATTCTAATACTCAAAAAAGTAAATTAATAAGAATTAATCCTACATTATCGTCACTTTCCGACGAGCGTGTAAAATAAGTGGATTAGTAAGCTAACTTCATACATGCGCGATAGAAACATCATCCAGCTTGAAGAAAATCCAGATGGTGATCAAATTTCGCCTTTTAATAAATAGATTCCCTTACGTGTAGGATAAAAAGGCACAGTACGTGCCTGATTTCAATTCGCATTTCGACAATCTAATAGTTCATACTGTACTTGAATAGATACAAGTTTATCAATCGTTATTACTGAGTAAGATGGTTCAATCGGGATCGATTAGATTTGATTAGCTTACACTTCTTGATTTGAATGACCGACAGCCAGGAAATAAATGGCCGCTGCATACCCCTAGGGGTCAATATTAAAGATTTCCCAATGACCGGTGGGTAGCTTAAATCCATATCCGAATGTTTCAAAAGGGTCGAAGCGAGCCGGTCAGTGGGTTTCCGTCAAGATGAATTCGAGTTTCAGTTTAGATAGATGTCCTACTAAAAAGGATAAACATCAAAGATGGCTGCCCTCACTCGTATGAAACTGCCGGTGGACATGCCTTAGGCTTCAGATTGAAGCTTATCTGTTTAAAACAATACGAAACTGAATACGCCAGGCTAGTATTGCAAATCTCCGATACCGAAGTATTAACAACGGTTGCGATCATGCCGGTCAAGTTCGAGGCAAAATCAACATTTGTCGCTACGATTCAAGTTTGTAGCTAAGGACGTATTTCTTGTCCCGTTTCATTGTCGGGTTTACGACAATTTCCATTTCTGAGCTTGCAAAGTTTTGTTGCGATTCCGCTAATGTTTGTTCCGATTGCCCAATCAATGCAGGTTTTGCAGTTGGCAAGCGATTTGCATTATTAGTCGCGAGAGCGTTAAACACGCTCGGTATATTGCAACAGCTTGATGTGATCCAGGTTCAACTATGAATTCCGAGTCCCGCACCATCATCATCGACGATACCACGCTACGTGACGGCGAACAGTCGGCCGGAGTTGTATTTTCGTTGGAGGAAAAGTTGGCCATTGCCCAGCAGTTGGCGGCAATGGGTGTGCCGGAGCTCGAGATTGGAATTCCGGCGATGGGTGAACAGGAGCGGGATGAAATCAAAGCCATTGCCGCTTTGAATCTGTCCAGCAATTTGCTGATTTGGTCGCGCATGCGCGATGACGATTTAAAACACTGCTTAGGTCTCGGGGTCGACATGGTGGATTTGTCGATTTCGGCATCGGACCAACATATTCAGCACAAGCTCAAACAAAGCCGCAAATGGGTGCTTTCAACGATAGACCGCTGCGTGAAATCGGCCGTTGACGCCGGAATGCGGGTTTGTGTCGGTGCCGAAGACGCTTCCCGCGCCGATAGCGATTTTTTGGCGCAAATAGCGGAAGCCGCGCAACAAGCCGGAGCCTGCAGGATTCGTTTTGCCGATACGGTGGGCATTATGGAGCCGTTCGGCGTGGTGGATGCGATCCGGAAACTGCGTTCGGTAACCGACATGGATATTGAAATGCATGCCCACGACGACTTGGGTCTGGCCACGGCTAACACCATGGCGGCCGCGATTGGCGGCGCGACTCACGTCAACACCACGGTCAACGGCCTGGGGGAACGTGCCGGTAACGCCGCGCTGGAAGAGGTCGTTGTCGGACTGAAGCAGTTGTACGGAATTGAAACCGGTGTCGATTTACGCAACTTCACCACCCTGTCGCACCAAGTGGCGACAGCCTCGGGCGATACCATCGGCAGCCGTAAAAGCTTGATCGGCCGCGACGTATTCAGTCATGAAGCGGGTATTCATGTCGATGGTTTGCTGAAAGATCCGTTGAATTACCAAGGCGTCGATCCATCGATAGTCGGCCGCTACCATCAGCTCGTGCTCGGTAAGCATTCGGGCAGTCAGGGTGTGATGCACGCCTATCAACAAATGGGCATAGTCATTAATCGTTGGCAGGCGAGCAAGCTGTTGCCATTGATACGCCAGTTCGTCAGCATCAACAAACGGGCGCCGCAATCTACAGATTTAAACCAACTTCTTCTCAGTTTATAGCGAGGTGTGACATGACTGAAAGTATTCATCAAACCGGCAGAATGGAGTCGACTGGACATCGTCAACAGGAACTTACCGTGCAGAATGAGTCACACGCTCGTCCGGTCGACGACGATCGTTTTCCAGGCTCATTCTTCCGGGTGCCCGGCGTACCCAAGCCGGGCAAAACCACTTGGAGTTTAGCAAAATGATGTTTTTCTCGCCGCCTCGTTCCAACCCTGTCGCAGGTTTATGGCAAGACTGGCGAGAAGACGTCGCTTGTGTATTTGCCCGCGATCCGGCGGCGCGTAGTGTATTAGAGGTCATGATGGCCTATCCCGGTGTTCATGCGGTCTTGTTTTACCGCTTAGCTCACCGCTTATGGCTTGCGGAGTGGAATTTGGCGGCTCGATTATTGGCGGCGTTCGCGCGTTGGTTGACCAATGTCGACATCCATCCGGGCGCGACCATAGGGCGGCGTTTTTTTATCGATCACGGCGCTTGCGTTGTGATCGGCGAGACGGCCGAGATCGGTAACGATGTGACCCTTTATCACGGCGTGACCTTGGGCGGGACGACCTGGAACAAGGAAAAACGCCATCCGACTCTGGGAAACAATGTGTTGGTCGGAGCAGGCGCCAAGATATTGGGTGCGATCACGCTGGGAGACAACGTCAGAGTCGGCGCCAACTCGGTGGTGGTAAAAGATGTGCCGCCTTGCTGCACGGTGATAGGCATTCCGGGGCGCATCATTCAACAGAAAGGCGTGAAGATTCAAAATCCTCGCGGTATCGATCTCGATCATCACCTAGTGCCGGACCCGATCGGTAGAGCGATCAATTGCTTGGTTGAGCGTTTGGATAAGCTGGAAGAGAATCAAGAAAAGTTCGTGGTTATGGAGCCCGAGACTTGCGAGAGCTGCGACTCGGACGGTGTCTGTCATGGTGAGGAAAAAATCGTTTTTAAACAAGCGGCGGGTGGTCGGTAATGGATTTGTTGGAGTTTGAGGCAAAAGACTTGTATTTCGAAACGGACGACAGTGAGGAAGTGCAGCAATTAATTCAATTTGCCTCGGAGAGATACGAAAGTGGAGAAGCCGAGCTTCCGTTGCTTAGGGCTTATTTGCGGGCGCCGGAGTCTTTGAATGTGTTGGTCGCGCTAAACCGGTTTTATTACTACCAGCACAGGCTCGCCGAAGCGTTGCTGATTTCCGAGAAAGCTTTGACTTTGATTCGAGACGCCATCGAGTTTCCGGAAGATTGGCGGGAATTGGAAACAAGTCATATCAGCGATGCGCCTAAAGACCGCTTAACAAAAGTCAGGTTTTATCTATTTACGCTGAAGTCGGTCGGATTTCTGAATATGAGAATGGAGAACCTGGAATTGAGCCGCGGTATATTCGAAAAGCTGGTGGCTTTGGATTACAAAGACAGGATAGGCGCTAGGGGATTGTTGGAATTAGTATTGCAACGACAAGCAGCGGTTGCTGTTTGACTTGCGCTTTCAGTCAGCCGGAATCCGGAATAGGCATTTCCGGCGAGATTTACAACATTGGGTAACGAGGATGTCAAAAGAAAAATTTAAGTCGGCGTTGTTTCCGGCCTTATTGTTTGTATGGTTGGCTGTGTATTTGATGGTAAGCGACCCTAGCATCATAGGGCCTTTTTAGAACGTTTGCTGCAAGCCACCGCTCTATTTTCTCAATGGTGGGTTTTGCCCGCCCTTCAATCAAAAGGTGATTGTCATGATGAAGCATAAACCTAAATCTGATCCGTTTTTGACCCAAGCATCCGTGATGCTGGCGATTATGTTGGTGATGTATGCGCTAGGTGGAGACGGCGGCAATCTGGATCACCTCATCGCCGCGAGGTAGTTTTTATGAATTTTGAAGACGATATGGAAGAACTCGAATCCGCTGAAGACTTTTTGCAGTATTTCGAGTTGGACTACGATCAACGCACTGTTCACGTCAATCGCTTGCACATCTTGCAACGCTTTCACGATTATCTGGATAAAGGGAAAGATCAGATACCGGAAGACGAGGACAGCAAGCGTCAAGTCTATAAGCAGCTATTGGCGCGGGCTTATCAGGACTTCGTAGAGTCGGACGCCCAGACCGAAAAAGTGTTCAAAGTCTTTCATATGTCCGAACCGCAAACCGCGTTTGTTTCATTAGGTGACATCAAAACATGATTGAAGACCGTTATGACGAAGGTCGTTTCGAATACGGCGAAGCCGTAAGGGTTACACGCAATGTTCGAAACGACGGCACTTACCCGGGTAAGGAAATCGGCGACTTGCTGGTACGCAGGGGAAGCGTCGGCAATGTGGTCGAAGTCGGCACGTTTTTGCAGGATCAGGTCATTTTCACCGTACACTTTCTGGACCAAGGGCGGATGGTCGGTTGCCGGCTGGAAGAACTGATACCGGCCGATGCGCCCTGGAACCCCAGCCGCTTCGAATTTCGCGATAAGGTGGTTTGTAGTATCGATCTGGGCGTCAACGGCAATGTTATCGTTGATAAAGGGACGGAAGGTGAAGTGCTTAAGGTGTTGCGAGATCTCGTGCCTATGCAATATCACGTACGCTTTCCCGGTAAGACCTTACAGGTGCCGGAAAGCGTCTTGGAACCGGCCGACCCGGACAAATTTCAAGAACCGGAGGATTAAACCATGAGCCAGAAGTCGGATGGGGTTGTTGTTGAACCATACACTTTATTGCGGGCCTCATTAAGTTTATATAAAAAACCGCCGACCGAATTGGAAAACCAGCAGTTAAGCCAAGTGCAACGTCAGGCTAAAAACGAATATGAAATCGAGACTAGGGTGCTTAATTCTCCGGAAGCCGTAACTGTGATCATCTCGGAACAAGAGATGGAACATGCATTTGCCGAGGTTCGCGGTCGCTTCGATGACGAAGAAGCCTTTTCGGATGCTTTGGTAGCGAATCACTTAACCGAAGACAGCTTGAAAGCCGCACTTTTCAGGCAATGTAAAGTCAATGCCATACTGGAACGTGTTGCGGCGAGGGCGCCTAAGGTCAGCGAAGTGGAGGTGGGGATTTTTTACCACTCGCATCCGGATAAATTTAGAGTACCGGAGCAACGCGTTGCGCGTCACATATTGATCAGCATCAATCCGGATTATCCGGAAAATACCCGCGAGAATGCGCGATCACGGATCGAAGCGATCGCTGAAACGCTAATGCGCAAGCCGCACAAATTCGCCAATCTAGCTTTGAAAAATTCCGAGTGTCCAACCGCTTTCCAAGGCGGCGATTTGGGCACCGTCGTGGCAGGAAAGCTATATCCCGAACTTGACAAAGCGCTGTTCGCACTGAAGGAAAATGAAGTCAGTGCGATAGTTGAAACCGAAATTGGTTTTCATCTAATCCAATGCACTAAGATTATCTCGGCCGAGACCTTGTCGTTAAAAAAAGCGACGCCGAAGATCAAACAGCTGATGCAGGAACGTTATCGGCGAAATTGCCAAAGAACTTGGTTGGCAAGTTTGCCGGCAGTAAACTCATAGGGTGCGTACTTCGTACCATTTTGATACCACCTCTACCCAATGGTGAATATGATGGCGAAAGAATCTAAACATTGCTCTTTTTGCGGCATCGAAGCTTCCGCTTCCGTGCCGATGATCGCAGGAACCGAAGGTTTTATCTGTGAAGCCTGCGTTATGTTGGCTAGCCAGGTGGTGTCGAGCTGGGGCAAAAAAAAGGAACTGACTGAGATGCAGGGTGATTTGCCGAAGCCTGCGGAAATCAAGGCCTTGCTTGATCAATACGTGATTGGTCAGGATTTGGCCAAAGAGATTTTGTCGGTTGCCGTCTACAATCATTACAAGCGCTTGAAGCATGAGAGCGTCAAAACGGGCGGCTTGGGCGACGCCGATACCAATGTGGAAATCGGTAAATCCAATATATTGTTGATCGGGCCGTCGGGAACGGGAAAAACCCTGTTGGCCAGCACCTTGGCGAAGATTGTAGGCGTGCCCTTTACCGTGGCGGATGCGACGACTCTGACCCAAGCCGGGTATGTCGGCGATGATGTCGAGAATATTCTGGTGCGGCTGTTGGACGTGGCCGACGGCAATATCAGCAAGGCTGAATGGGGCATAGTCTATATCGACGAAGTGGACAAAATCGCGCGCAGCCCGGAACAAGCCTTCGGTACCCGTGACGTTTCCGGCGAGGGTGTTCAGCAGGCCTTGTTGAGGCTGGTCGAAGGCTCGCATGTCAAAGTGAATGCAAAAGGACGGCGGAAAGACGGTGGCGACACCACCGTTATCGATACCAGCAATATCTTATTCATCTCGGGCGGTGCATTTCCCGGCCTGGAGAAGCACGTGGAAAAACGCCTGTTACCGCCTAAAACCGCGATCGGCTTTCACGCCGAAATGAACGATCCCAACCAGAAACCGTCGTTGGAAGCATTGTTAAATGCTACTCAGCCGGATGATCTGAAACGCTTCGGCTTGATTCCGGAATTTATCGGCCGTTTCCCGGTGCTGGCGCCATTGGAGCCTCTGGATGTCGATGCATTGATTCAAGTATTGACCGAACCGAAGAATGCCCTCGTGAAACAGTATCAGCAGTTATTCGCCTACGACAACGTCGAGCTGGAAATTACTCACGATGCCTTGGTGGAGATTGCCGAGAAGGCCATCGCCCGCGATACCGGTGCGAGAGGTCTGCGCAGCATCATGGAGCATGTATTGCGTAAGACCATGTTTGATGTACCGTCTAGAGGAACTGTGGAACGCTGCATTGTAAATGCGGACGTCATTAAAGGAGAGGCCGAGATCCGGATTGTGGAGCGGGAATCGGCTTCGGAATCCGGTTTGCAACGTTTATCGGCCGGCGAATGAGGATGAGTCAAAGCGGCAATACCGATATTTATATTGAGTGGAAATAAATTATGAGTACTAAAGAGACGATCTTAAAACAACTTGCGGATAACCCCGTCATTATTTATATGAAGGGTGTGCCTACCGCGCCGGAATGCGGGTTTTCGGCAAAGGCAGTGGAGATCCTGAATGCCGCCAAAGTCCCATTCGCCTACGTTAACGTGTTGCAAGCGCCGTTTATCCGTGACCGTCTACCGTCTATATCGAAGTGGCCCACGTTTCCGCAACTGTTTATCAAAGGCGAACTGATCGGTGGCGCCGATATCGTCGAGTCCATGAATAACGATGGCAGTTTGTTACCGTTACTGCAAGATGCGGTAAAGGCGGATGAGACCGGCGAGACGGCTAACGTGATTACCCATTCTGAAGTAGAGGCTTTAATCGTAAAGGATTTCCCCGGTGCGCAAATAGCGATTGAAGGGCAGGGTTGCGACCTGAGCATAAGAGTGGTCAGCGAGCGATTTGCCGGTCTGACCATGGTTAAACAGCATCAGGGGGTGATGGCGACGCTGAACGAACCTCTAGCCAGCGGCCGCTTGCATGCCGTCACTCTAAAAACCTTTACCCCCGAACAATGGCAGGCGCAGCAATCCGAGACGCAACCCGGCTTGCTACAGATTCAGCTTTAATCTTTCAACAAGGAGTAATAAACATGGCAAAAGTAGGTATTTTTTTCGGAACCGATACCGGCAAATCGCGTAAAGTGGCCAAAACCATCAATAAACGGCTGGGTGAAGCGATAGCCGATAAACCCGTAAATATCAGTAATGCCACTGTCGATGATTTGTTGGCTTACGACGTGCTGATTATAGGCACGCCGACTTATGGCGACGGCGAACTACCCGGATTGACCGCCGGCACATCGGCCGAAAGCTGGGAGGAGTTTATGCCCAATCTGGAAGGAGCGGACTTTTCCGGTAAAACCATCGCTTTGTACGGGTTGGGGGATCAGGAAGGCTATCCGGACAATTTCGTCGATGCGATGGGAATATTATACGATGCGTTTGCCGATTGCGGCGCCAATTTCGTCGGCTTTACCAGCACCGATGGCTACACTTATAACAAGTCTAAGGCAGCGATGGGCGACGAGTTCGTCGGCTTGGTGCTGGATGAAGATAATCAGAGCGAGCTCAGCGAAATGCGCCTGCAAGACTGGTTAAAGCAAATCGAGTCTTGCTGGGCTTGATGACAAATGAGGCCGGTTTACCGGTCGGAAATTTAGCCCACGGCGGGTTCTTGACGGTTGATGTACTGCTGAACAGTACATCATCTAGGGCGAGGCAAAGCAATGTATTCGTTTTTAGGTACGGTAGCCAGGTCTACGCCTATATCAACCGGTGTATGCATATGCAAAAGCCGCTAAATTGCCTCGACGATACCATTTTTGATGCCGGGCGGCGCTGGTTGCGCTGCTCTATGCATGGCTTCGTCTTTGAGCCGGAAACAGGCGTTTGCCGGAGTTCGGTTTGTGAAGGGCAAGCATTGCAGGCAATTCGTGTCGAAGAAAGGGAGGGTATGATTGTGTTTAAACGGAAAGACGTAAAAATATTAGCTTTTTGTCGCCACGATTATGCGCCGCGTGAGAATAAAGCATGATAGAAGAAACCGCGGTCGTTACCAAGATCGATAACGGTCAAATCTGGATAAGAGCGGTGCAAAACAGTGCGTGTGGAAGTTGTATGCAACAGAGTACCTGCGGTACCGCATCACTGGCTAAATGGTTGCCTAAACGCGAATTCGCCGTCGATTGCGATCGGACATTAAAAGTGGGTGATCAGGTTAAAGTGGGCATAGACGATTCGCACCTGTTGCTCGGCTCATTGCTCATGTATATGTTGCCTTTGTTGACTACCTTGATAGGGGTCGGACTGGCGAGTTCTTTTTTGCCTGTTGCCGTTAGCGAGGCCTGGATGCCTGAAATTGCCTTGTCGATCTTATTGTTTACCTTTTGGCTGATCCACCGCTTTCAGGGCATTCTTTTGTTAAATTTCTGCTTTAGGCTGCAAATTATCGGTTTGGCGTGATTTTTCGCTCGTTATTTTTCAGCGAAAATCCGCGTCGAATTCTTGTCTTTAAATCAATTTCATCGAAATTAGACGACTTGTGCCGCCGGCAAGTGACATCGGCTTTGTTTTCCTATATGTTTCGTTTTTCACTCAATTGAATTAACAGAAGGAAGGCGACAGATGATACCCGTGATACTTTCAGGAGGTTCCGGTACCCGGTTATGGCCGTTATCGCGCGGACAATATCCCAAACAGTTTCTGCCGTTAGTGTCGGGCAGGACCATGATTCAGGAAACCGTACTTAGATTGAACGGCGTGCCGGATTTACAACCGCCTATTGCGGTGTGTAACGAAGATCATCGTTTTATGATGGCGGAACAGTTATGGGAAATAGGCGTAAAACCCTCTGCAATCATATTGGAGCCGGTCGGCAAGAATACCGCCCCTGCGGTAGCGATGGCCGCGCTAAGCGCGTCTTCCGAAGACGATGTGCTGCTAATATTGCCCGCCGATCACGTGATTGACGATACGGCGGCCTTTCATGCCGCTATTTCAAAGGCGGAATGCTTGGCTCAGCAGGATTTCTTAGTGACTTTCGGCGTCGTAGCGTCTGCGCCGGAAACCGGTTACGGTTACATCAAAGCAAGCGACACCGCTACAGGTGATGGCTTTAAGGTCGCCGCGTTCGTTGAAAAGCCGGATGCGGACACGGCACAAGCTTATCTGGAAAGTGGTGATTATTTTTGGAATAGCGGCATGTTTGCGTTTAAAGCGGGTTGTTTTTTGCGCGAACTGGAAAAGTTCAACCCGGAAATGCTGTTGTCATGCCGGCAAGCCCTGGCGGCTGCGAATACCGATCTGGATTTTACGCGCCTCGATAAGGCCATTTTTTCTGCCTGTCCATCCGACTCTATCGATTATGCGGTAATGGAAAAAACCGACAAAGCGGCCGTTATTCCGCTGGATGCAGGATGGAACGATGTTGGTTCTTGGTCGGCCTTGTGGGATGTTACCAAAAAGGATGAAGTCGGTAATGCCATTAAAGGGGATGTTCTGGTCATCGATACGGTCAATTCGTATATTCATTCCAGCAGTAAACTGGTAGCGGTGGTCGGCGTCGCCGATTTGGTCATTGTGGATACCGACGATGCGGTGATGGTTGCGTCTAAGGATCGAGTACAGGATGTTAAAGCCGTTGTCGATCAGTTGAAAGCACTCAAACGCGATGAAGCCAATGTACACCGCAAGGTCTATCGGCCATGGGGACATTACGACTTAGTCGATGCCGGCGAGCGCCATCATACCAAGCGGATTGTCGTTAAACCGGGCGCGAAACTCTCATTGCAGAAACATCATCATAGGGCGGAGCACTGGGTTGTGGTGAAAGGTACTGCATGTGTGCATAGGGACGGAGAAGATGTCATGATTACCGAGAACGAATCGATCTATATTCCGGTCGGCGCCGTACATAGTCTGGAAAATCCGGGCGTGATTCCATTGGAGATGGTCGAAGTTCAATCCGGCAGTTATTTGGGCGAGGACGATATCGTGCGTTTTCAGGATAATTACGGGCGGGTTTGATTCCATAAGATTGTTCGAACGAAACAGGCTTTTCGCATTACGGCTGTCATCAGTTTGTCATATTACGTCATTAAACTCCAAGGCAATGCACAAATAAAAAGAGAGCATTAATGTCGGTACAATCCGGAAATAATTTTACCCCTCATACCAAACAAGCGTTTGATGCCGAACTCTGCCAGTTGCATTCTAATGTTATCGAGATGGCGAGCCTGGTGATGTATCAATTGGAGCAAGCCTTGCTGGCCTTGGACGAAGCAGATATGGCGCTGGCGTTACGAGTAGTGGAACGCGATAAAAAGGTTAACCATTACGAAGCTCGAATTGATACCGCCGTGATTCAAGCATTGGCGCGCAATTCTCCGGTTGCGAACGATTTGCGTTCGTTGATTTCCATTTCTAAAATTGCCTATGAACTGGAAAAAATCGGAGACGAAGTGGCCGGTTTCGCTAAACTGGTCGGCGTTTTGTTCGATCCGAAAACCAGCGATCCCAATCCGCAATTATTGGAAGATATTGTAAGAGTCGGGGGGCTCGTCAAAGAGATGTTAACCAAATTGCTGTTGGCTTTTGAAAAGGCCGACGCGGCTCAAGCCTATATGTTGTTGCGGTGCGACCAGGAGTGCGACTCCGAACTGCAAGAAGGTATCAGGCACCAATTGAGTTTAGTGTTGAAAGATATCCGTTTAATTAGACGAGCCATGGATATCATGCAAATGTTAAAAACCTTGGAATCTTGCGGCGGGCACAGCCGAAACATAGCTGAATACATCATTTTTATGTTGGAAGGTGTTGATGTGCGTCACCACAGTACGCCGTTAAATGCCGACATGGTATGACCCGCTTACATTTTAAATTGTAGCAATCACCTATCTTCATCCCTAAGAAGCGAATAAAGTCGGTTATCATGGTGCCAGCCATTTGTACCTGATTTTCCGGAGTCCATATTGTCGCTACATACAGTCAATGAATTGTTGAAAAAGCATCGGCTAGTCGAAAGCATGGTGCAACATCAGCAATTTCCCCGCCGTAACCTCGTTGTCGCTTTGGTGCAAAAGCAGCATTTGGCAGAGTTGCATGCGCTTTTGCTGCGATTGACTGCCACTGAAATTGGAGAAATATTATCGGCGTTAAGTCCGGAGGATGCGCGCTTGGTTTGGGGGCAGATAGACGAATTTCGTCAGGATGAGGTTTTGTGGGAGATTTCCGACTCGTTAAGGGAACAACTGGTAGGCGAGCGCGAGCCGCATTGCGGCGAGGGACAAATGAGCGCTTTTGAATTAGTGGACGGGCGTTTGTCCAAAGTTGCTATCACCTGTAGGCACGATCTGTTTGCGACTAAGCCGATTTGGGTCGATTTGTTGGCACCGAGCAAGGCGCAGCGCCTGCAGATTGGACAACATTACGGTTTGGATTTGCCGGACCCGGAGGAATTGACGGACCTTGAGGCAAGTGCGCGCTTTTATGTCGAACAGGACGAAATACACATCCATTCGGATTTTTTATTGGATAAGGAAGGACAATCGCGCAGCGTACCGGTCGCTTTTGTGTTGCGCGGCGATATTTTGTTTTCGGTGCGTAATGAAGAATTGCCTGTGTTCCGCTTGCAGCGATTGAGAGCTAGAACTCAAGCAGGTTTGGTCACCGACAGTAAGGATATGCTGTTGGATCTGTTCGGCGCTGAGGCCGAATATTCCGCCGACGCTCTAGAAGATGTTTATATGGAGCTTGAAGCCGTCAGCAAAAAAGTACTGAGTCAAAATGTCAGTGACGAAGATGCCGAGCGGATTTTGGCGGAAATTGCGGAAGAAGAAGACCTCAACGGCCGCATCCGCCGGAATGTACTAGATACCCAGCGAGCCGTATCTTTTTTGATTCGGCGTAAATTGCTCTCACCCATTCAGTTGGAAGATGCTCAACAGATTTTGCGCGACATCGAGTCCTTGAATAGTCATACGGCATTTTTGTTCGACAAGATCAACTTTTTGATGGATGCCACTGTCGGTTTTATTAATATCAACCAGAACAAAGTTATCAAGATTTTCTCAGTAGCATCGGTTGCCATGCTGCCGCCGACCTTGATCGCCAGCATATATGGTATGAACTTCGAGCATATTCCCGAGCTACAATGGATGCTGGGTTATCCGTTCGCTTTGTCGCTGATGGCGTTTTCCGTCTTGTTGCCTTATCTGTATTTTAAGCGAAAAGGTTGGTTGCGATGAATGTGCCGGATTGCGTTTACATGGGCTAACAAGCGGCCCTATGCCAATATGAGCGCCTCACTTCGGTCCAGGTTTTCGCCAAATTGGGTTAGGGGTACGCAATCATGATCGGTTCAACATGGCATTCGGTGGCGGTATTTCACCTAGACAAAAACTGGCGCAATCCGCTTGAGTTCGACTAAAAATAGGGGGATTACCTAACGATCAGTTGCCTATTCTTAACTTTTTTGCTGTATGGTCAATTTTCCTGACACTTCATCAGGGATGGGATGATGAGATTTGGGATACCAAGCCAAAATCCGTTTTACGTATTCTTGAGTTTCTTGATAAGGCGGAACCCCATGATAGCGCTCTACCGTACCTTCGCCGGCATTGTACGCCGCTAACACCCAATCAAGTTTTCCGTCGAAATGCCGCAGCAACCAATGTAAATATGCGGTACCGCCTTTGATGTTTTGAATCGGATCCCATACATTGCTGACGCCAAAGCGTTCCGCCGTCTCCGGAATAAGCTGCATCAATCCTTGTGCGTTTTTGTTAGATAAGGCTTTAATATTAAAGGCGGATTCAGCCTTAATTACCGCCATTACCAACTCAGGATCAATGCCATAAAAAGGGGCGATTTGATCCACCCAATTTTTCACAAGTTCCCTATCCGGATTTGCATTCGTTATTAAGCTCACTACAGGCTTATGAGGCTTGCAGGATTCATCTTCAACGTCTGCGACATCGGCATATCGATTGACCATCATTTGAGCATGTCTATCGCCTCCGGCGGCGGCGCGCTTAAACCAGCGTATTGCCACTCTCAAGTCGCGCTTCATGCCTCGGCCGTTGAAATACATAAAGCCGATATTGTAAGTTGATTCCACGTCGCCCTTTAAAACGGCTTGACAATACAACTCGAATGCTCTTTGATAATTTTGTTTAATACCTGCGCGCCCATGCTCGTAGTTAATGGCTAATTGCCGCAGGTTTTCGGGCGAGTCAATACTAACGCCTTCTGTCGCCCAGACAGCTTGAACAAAAAAACATAAAACCAAGTTTACCAATATGCGATTTCTTAGAATCATAATGACTTCGTATGCTCTTTAGTCGAGAAAAGAATAGCCTCGCTTATCCAAAACCAGCCGATTAGCGGAGGAAGATTGAAACCTAATTAAAATTCTAAAAACATTACCCGAAAGGTCAGGCCGATATCGATACATGATCAATCGAGTGTCAAAAAACCAAATTGACGATATGCAGCGTTTTATCGAGCGGCCGGTTACACCCTAGCCTCATATACAAATTTAATCAAATTTTAAGGTATCTGGCTAATTCATTTTCCCGAATACCTACTACAATGGCCACCAGTATTTTTGTTTTTACGTTCCTCTTAGTTATAAACTCACGATAAAGGAGATTTACTTTGAACCAGCAAAAAGAGTCTTTTGATAGTAACTTCGAGGTGTTTTTGGCTGATACTCTCGAAAGCAAGCAAATCCATTTCAAACTCAGATATCACGTGTACTGTGATGAAATGGGCTTTGAAAACAAAGACCTATTCCCGGACGGCATGGAATTCGACGAATGGGATGATGATGCGGTTCATTTTATAGTCAGGCATCGTGCATCGGGTCAATGGGTTGGGGGCCTGCGTCTGGTTCCGAGCAATAACGGTCTATTCCCTTTTGAAAAGTCCGTTCAACCCTATCACGAAATCAAAACAACAGAACGTAAGGTTTCAGTGGAAATGTCTAGATTATGCGTCATAAAAGAAGCCAGACGTTTCCCTTCCAGACTTCTGGCGCCTTACGGCTTGCCCGATCATGAAGTAAACATAAAAAGCGACAAAATCAAATCTATTTACAGCTACAAGAATCAAACTCGTAGTATTATCTGGGGCATATTTCGCGCTGCTACCGTATATTGTGCCGAAAACAGCCTCGATTACTGGTATTTTATCGCAGCCCCCGCTTTAGCGGGATTTATTCGTAGGGAAGGCTTCGAATTGACACAGATTGGTACTCCTTGCGAACATAGAGGACGACGAATTCCATATCAAATCGGCATAAGCGATATTCTACCCAACCCTCTATGGCTCAACGATTACAAGCAACACTATTCCTTTTATTCCGCACTACGGAAAACATCGTCAAGCGATCAACAAATACGGTTGTTTAAACGCGCATAGAAAAGAGTCAAGACGCTTAAATGCTCGAAGAAAGAGGTAAAGAGGTGGCTCCAAGCCTTTAAACAGTCATTCCGGAAGAACCAAGCGAAATCCCTGCCGTAGGTAGTGCCGTATTTTTTGACTGATTGCAGCAAGCCAGTATAAGCTGCTCGCGGGCATGGCCGGGTTATTTATTGCTCGTCGTTTTCCAAACCCTTATCTTCCGGTTTACCGATAGCTTGGC
This sequence comes from Methylomonas sp. MgM2, assembly GCF_054172045.1. Taxonomy (NCBI): domain Bacteria; kingdom Pseudomonadati; phylum Pseudomonadota; class Gammaproteobacteria; order Methylococcales; family Methylococcaceae; genus Methylomonas; species Methylomonas sp. MgM2. Next base: position 27,370 of record NZ_JBSYXO010000041.1, read on the forward strand.
TGGTGACGGGAGCGCTTTCCGGGCAAGCCGCGCCGTCAATTTAAGATCTTTAACCAACTTCAGCCGGGATACTTTGGCCGGCGATTCTATCGCAGCCTCTCAAGCTGTTCTTTACGTTCTCAACGCCACAAATTCGCCACTGAGCATTCCTACGACTTGTCCCGCGTACTCCAGCTCCGATAGAACAGTCACTCTGGCCTTTCCTTTTCGTTCCAACATCCGCGTAAACTTTAGCCAATCATCTTCCTGTTCCAGCGATGCCCTTGCCGTAAATTCGCCGAATATAGGCTTGCCGTACTCCATGGTATTACGCTGGATTACCAAGCGGGCTTCAATTCCCTTTCTCCGCAATCGCGTATGCAGCAAGGACCACGCCGCGAGAATCGCTAGTGCGGACGCGCTCCCGCCAAATACGGTTTCCCGATGATTAATATTCGGCGCCAGCGGGGCCTGCAAGACGACAGCTTCCACATCCGCCGACACGACGGCTACACCCATCGCTTTCGACAGAGGAATGTGCTTGTGAAGGTATTGTTCAAGTTCAGTTAGCGACAATTTTTCTCCTTTCATGTTATCAAACACCAGGCGTCAGCCTGTCGGCCCTACGCCCCTGACAAGCATTCGTCAAGGCGCTTGAGTGTCTTCGGTCTGCGCCTTCAACGCCCGGTTCATGTCTTCAAAACCGCGTTTTGTGCCTCGATCCAGGCTTCGGCGCATCATTCCGACCAAAATCCCGCCAAATCGTTCGTTTTGCATAAAGCGGACTTTGCTCTCGCCGAGCGGCTCGATGACAAAACATCAAACAGGCCGGGAAACCAAAAACGGCCTAGCCAACGAATCTCCCGCCTAGGTTGAACTGTAAGGACGACAGGCGAGAACCGCATGGCCTTGCCACCACCGGGCTGTACGACAATCTGAAGCCGCTCCCGGCCGAAGCGTGCCGGCCGCAGACCTAATCAAGGGGTTCCATTGGGGATATGACGCCAAATCCGACAACACCGCCCACACCCTGCCAGCGGAGGCTTCTATTTCAGTGCGGGTAATGTGTAAACATATGTCATTCGCTGTTCAAAGTCTAAAACACGCCGCTGCGGCTGGTCTAGCGAATAATAAAAACCCATTAGGTGCTAGTCTATTCGAGAATCTCTTCAAGCTACCAAAGATCGCGCCGGCAGAATTCTACTGGAATCTTACCGCTAGCGGCATTCCAGCGAGGAGTCGCGCATGGAAGACCGGAAAACGGCGAAAAAAACGGCCAAATGCGAAGTCAGTGCCTTTCGCAAGCCATAGCAGGGCATGAATAAGCGCAGTTGCGGAAACTTCACGGCATCATTGCAAATTATCCACATCAAACAATTCGTTTATTTAAACAAAAAACGGTATTGGATAGGAAGGATAATCCGACAAGTAGAAAAAGGCGGTGTGCTTAAGCGAATCCTTACACAATAAATAGACCCAACAACAGCAATAGCGCTACCAGCGCAAAATAATGGCGAATATCGGATTTGATTTCGGTCCGTGCCGCATAATCGGGCATTTTGACGGCGACGCTCAAGGATTCAGCATTTTGTAGGCGCCGGTAAGTCAATCCGGTTTCCGCCGCCAACTGTTGCAGATAACTTTCCCGCAAAGCCGTTTGGTGTTCGTTGCCGGTGGCGGCGTATTTGCCGAACGGCGCGTTGCGGGCGTTGTATCCCTCGATCTGTTCGGGATTCAAATCCGATATGCCGAAGCTGGAACGGTGCGGCACGTCGTCCGGTCCAAAGACGCCGATGCGCCGGCCTTTGTGATCGAATTTCGGAATCGGCACGTCCTGCAAGCCGCCGGCGCCAACGATCAGGCCCTTCAATTTGCCTTTGATCTCGGAAAAATCGGTGCGATAGCGCGGGTTGATAGGCGGAGCTTCCTGGCCGTCGCTGATGAAAACCAGCGCGCTGTCCCGGTCTTTCAAGAGTTGCATCGCATTCAACAAACCGCCCGCGATGCGGCTGTCCGCCGCCCAGGCCATGCGCCAATCCAGAGCGGCGATGCTCTGATCCAGCTCGGCATAGCCAGAGCAGACTTCTATCGGCTGGTAGAGTAGCGCCGAGCGGCGCTCGGTGAACACGCCGAGCCCGACCTTGGAGCCGCAAGGCAGGCGGCCTATCGATTCGCGCAGGCTGTGTTTGACGAACGCCAGCCGGCTGACCGCTTGCTCGCCGATGCGGTAATCCTCGGCGTTCATGCTGCGGGTGATGTCGACGATGAAGGTCAGATGGTAAGTCTCGCCGCTTTGCAGCCGGATCGGAAAGGCGAACAGCGCGGCCATGGCCAAAAGGGCCAGGCTCAGGCTGTAGAGGCGGTAGTCTTTTAATAACGAGCGAATATTCATAATAATGTAGGGTACGCATCGCTTACCTTGTTAGGCGAGCAATCAGGTAATACCGGGTGAAGGTACGCGCTGCGTACCCTACGGTAATCCACGCGGAAACCCCGGCACCGTGGTCCACAGCTGAGAGGGTTTGGCGGCATCGTCGTCGGGCTCGCCCGGACTGATGCGGTCGAACTCCGGTAACAGCTTCATCGCCAATTCCAGGTTGTACTTGGCATCCCAGAAGCCGCTATCCAATTTAAGCGCCTGCCGGTAGGCCTGCTTGGCCAGCGTCAACAGCGGCATGGCTTGGTTGATGCGGCCGGCATCGACCTCGGCCATGGCTAGCGTCAAATACAGATTGCCCAGGTTGTAACGGCTTTGCACTTGTAAGGCGTTGCCGCCTTGCTCGACGATCAGGCCTAAGGTTTCCAAGGCTTCGTCGTAGCGCTGTTTTTGCTTCAAATAAATCGCCCGCGCCAGCCGCAGTTCCGGCGCGGCCGTCATGACCTTGTCGACGGCAACGTCTTGCCCTGCCCGCAATTCGGCCAGCCATTGGTTTTGTCGGTGTATCCGGTAGACGGCTGTTAGCTGCAGCGCCGCCAGCAGCAGACTGCCCAGGAAGATCGCCCAAATCGTTTGATGTCTCAATGCTCTCATGTGGTTTTCGCCTCGCAGAATTTCACGGCCAGCAGCAGCGCTATCAGCAGCGCGGCCCAGGCATAACAGGGGCCGGACAAGTCCTGTTTCGGAATCGATGCCTGGTAATGCAGCGGCAATTGTTCCAAGCGGTTGATGTCGGCGACGGCTTTTTGCATCGCGTTTGGGTTTTCGGCTTCGTAAGCCTGATACGGGATGTCCAGGCTGGAGAAAAACCGGTGCAGATAAAGCTCCGGCATAGCCTGGGCATTGTTGTCGCGCGGATCGTCCGGTTCGGCGAAAATGCCGGGACTGTTCTCGGTACGTAAGAACAGCCAATACAGCCTGATCTGCTGCTGTTTGAACACCACCCTTAAGGCTTGCTCGCTGTCCGGGTCGATCACCGCCGCGCCGTCCGATACCAATAACAGAATCCGGGAACCCTGCACCGGTTGGTCTTCGAAAAACGACAAAGCCATGCTCAAGCCCTTGCTGATGTTGGTGTAAGCCAAGGCCGGCGTCGCGCTGGCGTCAATCGCGGCGTGAACGGCGTCGCGGTTTTCCGTCAACGGCATCACGAACAGCGGCGACGTGCTGTAGGCGGCGACGCCGATCAAATCGTGCGGGCGTTGGTCGACGAATTCGCTCAGCAAGCGTCTGGCCGCGTCGGCCTTCGACTCTTCGGCAACTGCTCCCTGCGTTGCCCTAGCTCCGGCATCCCTGCCGTCGTCACTGCCACTCGGCGCTCTGCCGGCGAAGGTGTTGTCCATGCTGCTGCTTCTATCCAGCAACAGCACGATATGGGCGCCGCGGCCTATGCGTTCGACTTTTTGTTCTTTCATGTAAACGCCGGACAAACCCAGCACCAGCGCGGCGATCGCGGCCATATATAACATCCGGATGATCAGCGCGACGGCCTGCGACAACGGATCGGCCGGCAGTATTTCCAGCCAAGGGTAGGCAGTCGCTTGCATGCCGCTACGCAGCAACGGAAGCGCCATCAGCAACAAGCCGGCCAAGGCCCAGGGCGTTTCGAAAGCCAAGCTGTTCATCGTCTACCGCACTCGATTTCCCGGCACAAACGGCACAGTGCTTTCAGTTTGCTCCAGTCTGCGCCGCTGATGTCCTGTCCGCCAAACAATATCCGGTTGGACGCGTCGAAAAACCAGGCGATGGATTCGGCGGCATTGCGGTATTCCGGATGATTTTGGTAGAACGCGGCCAGTTTATGTTCGAACAGCGGTTGGCCGTTGATCTGGTTGAAGGCATGGTGCATCACGGCCAAACCCTGTGCTGCTTCGTTTTGCGATAAGCGGCCAATCTGGCTCAATGCCAGTTTGAAGATGCGCCGTTTCGGCCAGCTTGGAAAAAGTCCGTACCAATAAGCCAAATAGGCGCCGGCCAGCAACGCCATGCCCAGCGCGGCATAAAATCCCAGCCACTGGCTTTGGCTGGACAGTGAAGCCGGCAAGGCGTCGGGACGCATATATTGCCGACCGGATTCATCCTTTCTGACCGCCAGTTCCTTGATCGGCGATAGCGTGAAAGGCCAAGCCGGCACGGCTTGTTCGACGGGCTTGCCCGCCTGGGTGAATTGCAGGCTAAAGCCCGGAATGCTCAACATCTTGACTTCGTTGGGCGCGTAGAACACCTGGTAAGTCAGATCGATGACGATTCGTCCTTGATCTTGGTCGATGTCGGCATCGGTCAGATTCAACCAGCGGTTCAATTCGCCCTTGCCGGGCACGCTGTTCGGGTTCAGGACCAAGTCTTTACGGGTTTGCAGCACGACGCGGTGGTGGATTTCATCGCCTATCAGGTAGCCGAACGGCCTCGGGGTTTGCAGTTCGAAATGGCTGATCGGCGGCGGCAACAACGATGAACAGCCGGCGGTCAACGAGCACAGCAATAACAGCGACAAACGACTAGTCACGCCGAAAACACATGTTTTCCTGTAAAAGTCAGTCCATTGGTGGGAGCGACGCCTTCGTCGCGACAAAGTGTCGCTCCCACTCGCCATGGCTTTCACGGGTCCGGGCGATACCGGAGGTTTCAAGATCGTTAGCTTCATAAGGCGTGCTGCTGAAAATAGCGGGTCATCAAGTCGGCGCGATAGGCGCCGCTGAAAAACAAGGGTTCCATGCCGTAGCCGCGAAAGGTTTGCCGCAGCAGGCGTTTACGCTGCTCGAAAGCCTGCACGATGCGCCGCTTGAGTTCCGGACGCATCAACAGGGTTTTGCCGCAGCCGTTTTCGGCATCCTTGAAGCGCAGCAAACCCCATTCCGGCAGCCCGGTATATTCGGCTTCGCCCCACACCACCAACGGAACCACGGCATGCGGCGTCAAGGGCTGCAAAATCCGCTTGATGGTTATCAGCGGAAAATGCCAGTCGGACAGCAAAAACAGCAACGAGCGGCGGGCCGGCAACAGCGGCGAGATTTGAGACAGGCTATCGGCGCGGCCTTGGGCTCGGAAAGCTCGCATCCTTTGGGTCATTTCCCGTACGGCTTGCATCGATTGGCCCGCCGGCAACAACCAGCGCCGTTCCAAATTCGGCCCGCAACCGATGAAGCCGAAGCTGTCGCCGGTTTCCAAAGCTGATTGCGCGGCCGACAACACGAAATCGGCCACTGCCGGCATCTTGCCGGCCATCGACGCCGATAAATCGGCGACGGCATACATTGCCAGTTTGCTGTGCTGCTGAAACACCCGCACCCGGTAATCGCCGAAAGGGTCGAGCAGGCTGGCGCGCAGGTCGATACGGCGCGGATCGGGGCTGGCCAGCAGCGGTTCGTGGCGCTTGAACAACTGCCCGCTGCCGACCATCTGCCCAGGATGCGCGCCGGGAAATAAGCTGTAGCCGGGATGCGCCAGCCGGTAATGAAAGGAGGTTATGGATCGCATCGGCTTATTGCCTGACGACCAGATACAACATGATCGCGGCGACGCTCAGATAGCCGGGCGCCAAGAATTTCAGCGGAGCCGACATCAACAGACTGACCAGGCCGGAGTAGCTTTTGTCGTCGCGGTTGTAGATGGATTCGCCCAGCAGCCACAGAAAGGAATTGACGAAAGCCAATGCCAATATCGGCAACAGCCCAACGTCGCTGAATAAAAACGACTTATCCGCCAGCAGCGCCATCTTGTCGCTGGTATGCAACCAGTTGGCAATCAATATGCCTATCATCAGGCCGCCCTCGTCGAAGGCCACCAGGAAAAAGGTGTAACTGAGCCTGCGCAATTGATCGGCAAGCCATTTGGCTTGCGGCACGTGCAATGAGACATAGATCACCGGCAAACTGAGGCTGAACAGCAACAGGCCGATCACCGCCAGCAAGATCCAGAAGTTATAACCGACCGCATCGTTGACGGCGTTGGTGTAATAGGCGGCGTAGGCCAGTTCGGCCTGCGAGTCGAGCGTCGCGGCGACGAAGGCGCCGATCAGGCCGACCCCGGCCCAGGTGATGTAGGTTTCGGTGTAGTGGCCTGGGCCGGATTTGGGGATAACTTGTTTGGTTAGTTCTTTGATGTTCATTGCTCTTATAATTTGTGTCGCTATTGCGACGGTTATTTATAAGTCGGGTCTCGGCCCGACAGCCGAGATACTTTCTTTTGCTTGCCCAAAAGAAAGTACCCAAAGAAAACGGCACCCCATGCCGCTCTGATCCTGCGCTCCGAAACGTTTGCCAGGGGTTGTTTGAAGGGGCATCCCAGCCCCTGCAAACAACGTGCGGCATCCTTGCCGCACCCCTTCGGGCTAATCCTGCCAAACGTCTCGGTGCTCGGCGCGGCATAAGGGGATGAAAACCCTTCCACTCCTACCGCTCGTTTCCCAACTTGTAACCAAGCTCCAGCTTGTTTACTGGATACTTGAAAGCTCTAGCTTTCTGAACATAGAAAGCAACAGCTTCCAAGATTGCATCCCCAAACTGGAGTTTGGGAACGAGAAAAAAAACGAGAAAAACCATCTGATCACCGGATGGGGTTAATCCCCTCATTCCGCGCCGAGCACCGAGGTGTTTGAACGGATCAGCCCGACCCCGTTCAAACACCTCGGAGCGCAGGATCAAAGAAAAAGTAGGGTACGCACCGCGTACCTTTCCGTTTAAAACAAAATACGTAGTTCGTGCTCTGCAACTAAAAATCTTTGCGATTCGGGCAAGTTAATCCCCTGATGCCGCGCCGAGCACCGGGGCTTTTGTCAGGAACTGCCCGAAGGGGTGCGGCATGGATGCCGCACGTTTTTCGCAGGGGCTGGGAAGCCCCTGCGAAAAACCCCTGACAAAAGTCACGGCGCGCAGGATCAACGCGGCATGGGGCCGCCTTTCTTTTGGATACTTTTCTTTGGCGGGGCAAAGAAAAGTATCGCGGCTGCCGGTCCGACAAATCGGCAGGATTGCCGATTTGCATGCGAAGCACCCAACGGGCGAAACACAAGGATGTGTTTCGTGAAACCGACTTCAAAAACAACCCGTCGCGCAGCGACACCAAATCACGGCGCCGCTATCCCCTCCAAAATCCCCTTCACCAATTCCGGCATCAACTCCTCCTTCCTATAGCCGTAAACCGGATGCAAAAATATCCTGTGCGCCATCGTCACGTTGAATACCGCCTGCATGTCCTCCGGCAGCAGCATGTCGCGGCCTTCCAGCCAGGCTCTGACTTTGGCGGCGCGCAGCAAAAAACTCATGCCCCGCGGGCTGGGACCGGCCTGTAATAACTGTTCCATGTCGACGTCGCTCAAGCGAATGCCGTAAGCACCCGGACGGCTGGCGGCCTTCCATAAATCCAGCACATATTGGTGCAGAGTCGGCGTGGTCTTGATGCAGCGTTGCAGCAGCGCCGCGAACTCGTTCAGTTGGTAGTAGGGCACGATGTCCTTGTCTATGCCGGCCACCAGCGTGTCGACGTCGTGAAATTTGGGGTCGAACATCAAGGCGTCCAGCACCGTATCGTCCGTTGGCGCGTCCATGCCGATTTCCATCATGAAACGGTCGCGGGCCGCGGCCGGCAATTCGAAGGTTTCCTCGCGCTCGACCCGGTTACGGTCGGCGAACACCTGCACGTGCGGCATCTGGTATTCGCAGTTGAAGGCGCTGACGCTGCGTTCGGCCATGACTCTGAGCAACAACGAATGCACCTGCGGCCGGGCCCGGTTGATTTCGTTGAAGAAAAAAATCGACAGCTTTTCGCCTTGCCTCAATAAAGGCCCCGGATCGACGCACGGGCGGCCTTCGCTGTTCAGATAGGTGTAATAGATCAAATCGGACGGCATTAAATCGATGGTGCCTTCGATGCGCTGGTAATATCCGCCCAGGCCTTGCGCCACGGCCCGCAGCAAGGTGGTCTTGCCGACGCCGACCTGGCCTTCCAGCAATACATGACCGCGGGCGAACACCGCCAACAACAGATGGCGGACGACCGCTTGCTGGCCGATCACGGTTCGATTGACTTGCCGTTCGAAATGCAGCGCCTTGTCGCGCCAGTCGCTGAGTTGATGCTCTGAATTCATAGTCGTAAAAAAACTCCGACGCATTGCTTTGCCGGAGTGAAATGGTTCTTATCTCAAGGGGTGGCGTTTGCCGCAGG
>NZ_JBSYXO010000042.1:0-31782 GCF_054172045.1 Methylomonas sp. MgM2
GCCTTATTTACCACGCTGACCAACGTCAATTTCAACGCCAGCCGTTTCGTGCAGCTGATCAAGGATACCGCCCAAACGCGCGATCGGCTGAAGGCCCGATATGCGGCGGTCAATCCGGCCGATTGCGCCGCGCTGGAAGCGGTTTCGGAGCAGTTGCAATGGCAGCCTGCAGCCAATGTACCCGGCCTACTGGTACAAGCCAGACTGGCGGCGATCAATTTAGATGCGCAACAGCTGGGCGAGGATATCATCGGTTTGCGGGCGATGCTGTTATACGGGATCAAAGGCGCCGCCGCCTATTCTTATCACGCCTTGATGCTCGACTATCGCGACGCTGCCGTCTATGCCGGTTTCGAAGATGCGCTGGATTTTCTGGCTTCACATCCGTCGGATGCCGATCAGCTGTTAGCCTGGTGCCTGCGCATGGGCGAGTTGAACTACAACGTGATGGCGATGCTGGATGCCGCCAATACCGGCAGCCTGGGCGCCCAGGAAGTCAGCAGCGTCAATCTCGGCACGGTCAAAGGCAAAGCCATCCTGGTCAGCGGCCACGACATGCACGATTTGTTGCAACTCCTAGAGCAAACGAAAGATAGCGGTATCAATGTCTACACCCATGGTGAAATGCTGCCAGCGCACGCTTATCCGAGACTGAAAGCCTATCCGCATCTGGTCGGCAATTACGGTACGGCCTGGCAAAATCAACAAGCAGAATTCGCCCGGTTTCCCGGCCCCATCGTCATGACCTCCAACTGCCTGATCGAACCTGACAGTGCCTATCGGCACCGGATTTTCACGGCCGGACCGGTCGGTTGGCAAGGTTTGCGGCATATCGCGAACGGCGATTTTTCACCGGTTATCGAAGCCGCAAACGCACTGCCGGGATTTGCCGAGGATAGCGCAGGCCAGCATATCACCATCGGCTTTGGCCGTGACAGTGTCATGAGCGTGGCGGATAAAGTCATCGATGCGGTCAAATCCGGTGCCATCCGGCATTTCTTTCTGGTTGGCGGTTGCGATGGTGCTGCACCGGGACGCAATTATTTTACCGAAGTGGCCGAGCAGGCGCCGGACGATACCGTGGTGATGACATTAGGTTGCGGCAAGTACCGTTTCAACACCCATGATTTCGGCGAGATCGGCGGTATTCCGCGGCTATTAGATATCGGTCAATGTAACGACGCCTATTCGGCCATTCAAATTGCCGGCGCCTTATCCAAGGCTTTCGATTGCGAAGTTAACGATTTACCGCTGTCGTTGATGATTTCCTGGTTCGAACAAAAAGCGGTCGCTGTATTGCTGACCTTGTTGGCCTTGGGCATACGCGGCATTCGCCTGGGGCCGACTTTACCGGCTTTTCTGACACCGGCATTATTGGAAAAACTCGGCGAAGCCTTCGATTTAAAGGCGACCGGCAACGCGGCCGACGACCTTCAACAGGCGCTACGTGTCGCCGCTTGAAGTCCGGAGTCATCATGTCCGAATATCAAATTACCCTGACGACGCGGGATGGCCATGATTTAAGCTTTGGCTGTAACGAAGATTGCGACGTCGTCAGTGCGGCCGAGCAGGCGGATATCAAGTTACCGTCCCTGTGCCGGGACGGCGCTTGCGGCGCTTGCGTCGGCCATTGCGACAGCGGGGATTACGGGCTGGGTTCAATCAACCGGACTGTGCTGTCCGATGAAGCCGTGGCCAAGGGCCAGGTGCTGATGTGCAGGACCTACCCGAAACAGGATTTGTCTATCAGCGCGCCTTACGATTACGCCCACATCCGTTTTGGTAAGGAGCGGATCAGGCAAGCGACCGTCACCGGTTTGGAAATAATCGCCGAACGTACGGTGCGATTGATGCTGATGCTGGTCGATGATGCTGCCGGAAAGGCCGTGGAATTCGAGCCGGGGCAATGCATGGAATTGGAGATCCCTGGCACCGGAATTCGCAGAGCCTATTCTTTGGCCAATACCGGCAACTGGCGCGGCGAAATGGAGTTTTTGATTCGCCTGCAGCCGGAAGGGAAGTTTTCCGGTTATTTGAGTCAACAGGCAAAGGTCGGGCAGGTTTTGAACGTTTACGGTCCTAACGGCGCATTCGGCTTTCAGGCCGATAGCTTCCGCCCCGCCATTTTCATCGCCGGCGGTACCGGTTTGGCGCCTTTTCTTTCCATTTTGCGCCGCATGGCGGAATGGGGCGAAGACAGGCCGATACATTTATTATTCGGCGTTAACCGGGAAGACGAATTGTTTTGTGCCGACGCATTGGAACAACTACAGTCGCAATTACCCGGTCTCACGTACACGCTTTGCGTCTGGCAGTCGAAAAAGGATTGGCAAGGCGGCTTCCACGGCACGCCGGCCGATGCCTTGCAAAAATACCTAAGGGATCATCCGGGCGAATACGACGTCTATTTATGCGGACCGCCGCCGCTGATTGCGGCGGCCACCCAAGTGGCTCTCGCATCCGGAATCGATGAAGCCGTCATTTATTCGGAAAAGTTCGCTTAGCCGCCATATCCTTGCTCATCCTAAGGCTTAATTCGGCCGAAGATTTCATCCCTTCGGCCATTATTATCACAAGATCGATCGGGTAACGGGCGTTAAGCGCGACGCTTACCCGATTGCAATTATTTGAATTTTGTTTCTAAAAAAATAATGCGCTATTTTCCAGAATGACGCGTGCGTGATTATGCTGTTCGTCTTTCGCGGCGTAGACCAGCGTCACCTTACCCTTGTCCAGTTGTTCCTTTAAGCGCTGAATCGGTTCAAGATTAGCATTGAGCTCCGCCAGATAGCGTTCTTTGAAGGCTTCCCACCGTTCCGGATTGTGCCCGAACCATTGCCTAAGTTCGGTGCTCGGAGCAATGCCTTTCAGCCATAGGTCGATATGAGCTTGCGCTTTTGTCAAACCCCTTGGCCACAGGCGATCGACGAGTACACGCACGCAACTTTGCGAAAATTTATTTTGCTGAACTAAAGGAGATGGCGCTGGATCCTCCGCTACCAAGCGATGTGAAGAACTGTATTCATGGATGAGCGGCATCCTCGGTGGCGCATACAATTACTTCCTGCAGCAGGCCACGGCCATGGCGCAACTAGTGTAACGTCCCCGACTTTTCTTTAGATCTGAAACCATGCCATTCAAGGCACGCTTGAATCGACGCAATGCCTATTTGCTTGATATTTAAAGACCTCGGCATAACTAAGGTTTTGTAAGGGACGTTACACTAGCGCAGTATCAACTGGCTTTCGAATGCCAGGAAACGCCGCCGGGCTTCATCAAGGTCGATTACTGGGATGCCTCCGATGAAACGACTCAGCCTGCCAACGACCAAAGCAAGCAACCCGACCGCCAAGGATTGACGGGCTCGGTTCGGCTGTTGCAGGACATCACCCGGTTCGACGAGTTCGCGTTCGAGACGAACCGGCGCAAGCTGCAACTGGCGGCGACCTTCTCGCTGCCAAGACTGTTCCCGGTGGAGATCCAACGCTTCCGCGAAACCGACCGACTGCCTTTCGTCACGCCCATGACGCTGTTCGACCAAGGTTTCCCGGGTCATTACCTGCGCCTGATCAAGCGCGTCAGTCTATCGATCGTCTCCCTGGTTCCGCTGACACGAGGCGTCCGCGCCACTCTGATGGCTTCGGGCAATTTCCCGTGTGGTGGCCGGCGGCGACACGTTCCAGACCATCATCGTGTAGCGCGATCAGGAGCAGATCGCCCAGCAACGCCACGGGTTGCTGGAACTCGAACCGGACGCGGGAATGCTGCGCCCCTTCGAGAGCATGGGGGTGGGCACGAACTGGGAATTGCAGCTTCCCAAGGCGGCCAATCCCTTCGACTTCCGACCATTGCCGATGTGCTTTTCACGGTGGAATACACCGCGTTACAGGATTTCTCCTATCGAAAACAGGTGATTCAGCAATTGAGCGATACCGTCAGCGCGGCGAGTATCTTCAGTATTTGCGACCAGTTCACGGATCAGTGGTATGACTTGCATAATCCCGAGCGCGTGGCAGCACCCATGACCGTCAAGTTCGCGCTGACGTCCGACAGCTTTCCATCGAATCTGGATGATCTGCGCATTCAGCAGGTACTTTTTGCCGTGGTTCGCGCTGTGGGCCATGCTTTCGAGGTCGGCGCTACACAACTCATGCTGACGCCACAAGGCGAAACGATAGCGGTGGGTGGCCCGGTGGGGGCGCCGTCGATGGTTTCGTCAGCACCCGTCGAGGCAACGGCAGCACATGGCTTCCGCTCATCGGCAAATCACCGGCCGGTGCATGGGAACTCACACTACCTAATACGGAGGAGATGAAAAACCGACTCAAGAATGAGGAAATCGACGACCTCATTTTTGTGCTGACTTATGAGGGTCGCACGCCAGCATGGATTGAGTAATCGCATGAGTTCTAATTGGTCTTCATTTGAACTGGAGAAATCTCGCTTTCAACTACTCACGATTGTGATTGCGGGTATCTTACGACCACGCCCCGACCCCGTCCAATATCCGGGATGATTCACGTTCGTGATTCGAAAATTGTTTAATCATAGCTGGTGCATTGGAATCTCACATGGCAATGAAACCGGAAAACGTCGCTCCGTTTGGCCGCTCGTTGAATGAATATGAAAAGATGCGCGGAGGCATTAAAATGCTGGCGATCGAACACACGGCTAACCCGTAACCTGAGACTGGTTTGTGCCCGAATTAGAAAAAACCATGCATGTCCTGACGATAGAAAAACAAATCCGCATCGCCGCGCCGGCCGGCAAAGTATTCGATGCCTTGACCGATCCGGAGCAAATTATTCAATATTACCCGGTCAAATCTGTCACGTCCAGCCAGGAAGTATCCGGCGCCATCCTCTTCAAAGGCGATGTGTATGGTACGCCATTTACCGACTACGGGATGATCGAAATCCTCGATCGGCCTCAACGCTTTAGATACCATTACTGGAGCGACAATCACGGGATAGCGGATACACCGGAAAATCGCATGGTTATTGATTATCAATTGAGCAGTGATGGTGATGATACGGTCCTGACGCTGACCCATTCGAATTTGCTCAGTGCCGATCGTCAAGCGATGATGACTCAAGTCTGGGATTTCCTGCTGGGAAGCCTGAAAAACTACGTCGAAAGCGGAGCCCGCTAGTCCCGCTCCGTTCTACCTAGATAACGCTATCAGTAGATCAAGGTTTCAAAAGTCGGGGTAATCGCGATGCCTCCCCAAAACCAATTGTCCCCAAAGACCGTTCGCATAACGGCACTTGGCGAAACCGTGGACCGTTGAGCCATCGTGCCGAAACCGGCGCGTCTGTAGCTTCCCATGTCGGCGATCTCAGGCCGCGATCAAATGCCCTCCTGCAGGAGGGCGAAAACGGGCCACTTTCCGAGTATCGTCAGCAACACAGGAGATATAGGTTTTCTTGAAATACCCAGATTGGGCATTGCTAACCATGCAAGCAGAACCTAGCCTGTAGATCGGCTTAATTCAACATTGGGCCTTATTCACAGAAACAAGCGTGGCGTGGCGCAAGTCCTTGACGATCGTTTCGCAACTTAAGCCGTTGTAAACGATTGTCGAAGCCTTTTACCGCCATGCTCGCGCCCCACGTAGCAAGCGCGAAAGGAGAATGTTATGAGAAACCGCATTTTACCAACGACTCAAACCATACGCCGGCTGTTGCCGCTCGCCTGCGCCGCACTAACGATATCGGTCAAGGCCTCGTTGGCCTTAGCCGACTGGGTTACGCCGCCACCGGTACCGACCGACATTCAGGTGCCGGCGGGGAACAGGCCGTTCTTGCAGGGTCATGCTATAGGCACCCAGAACTATATCTGCCTGCCTGACGGTACGGATTTCAAATTCGTGCTGTTCACGCCGCAGGCCACGCTGTTCGACGAGGACGGCGAGCAGATCATCACCCACTTTTTTAGCCCCAATCCTGATTCAAAGGAGGCTGGAACGATCCGCGCCGCGTGGCAATACCGGGATTCCAGCACGGTCTGGGGCGCGGTCGTCCCTCCACCGTCTTCCGATCCGAATTTTGTCGACCCGGATGCGATTCCGTGGTTGCTGGTCGAGCGTAAAGGCTCGGCGGATGGCCCAACCGGCGGTCATAAGTTGACCGGGACTACTTTCATCCAACGTGTTAATACGTCTGGCGGCCTAGCGCCGGAGACGGGATGCGAATCGGAAGCCGATGTCGGCGCGAAAGCGTTTGTCCCCTATACAGCCGACTACATTTTCTACAAGAAGGCCCGCAAATATGATGGGTACGGATCATCCGACTGAGAGAACCGTAGCGAAGGGCAACGGGCGAGATAATTGTCCGTTTCGCCCCTTAATACTAACGATACCACCGATATTTGAGAGTGCTGCAAAATCCAAATAGGGTTGAATACAAGGTGACCCAAACTACGTTTTGGCTTTTACGACAGCCTCCATTAGAGAGAAGCAGAAATGATTAAGCAATATTTGATCTTAGCGCCGAATGCCACCAGGCATTTTCAGATGCTTCGCCTTGTGTCGCGCACCTGCGTGGCGGCTATTTTATTCACGGCAAATGCCGGCTTGGCCTCAGCCGAATCCGCTAGCAAGCATGATTTCGAATTCATCAACGTGGCCGACTCGACCCAGGGCTTTTCGAATTTCGAACCCTTTCCGGCCATCAATAACAAAAGTGCCGTGGCATTCGTCGCCACGCGGAGCGATACCGGGCAAAGCGTTTTTCGATCGCGCAACGGCAAGGTGGATGCCATCGCATCCGAACAGGATGGTCTGGATTTTTTTGGTAATGCGCCAGCCATCAATGCCCGCGGGGTGGTGGCTTTCTCGGCTAGAACGAATTCCAACTCGCGCGCCATTTTTACCGGCGATGGCCGCTCCATAAAGCTGATCGCCGATTCGAAAATCAAAAGCTTGTTCAGTATCGGCATCGGGTCTCCTTCCATCAACGCTTCGGGGACGGTTGCCTTTTCGGCGGTACTCACCGAGAACGGCCGCGCTGCCGGCTCCAGTATATTTATCGGCCAGGACGGTGATCTGAGCACGGTTTTGAACACCTCTGCTTCGGATTTCGTTGCATTTCGAAATGTAGGGATCAATGACGCGGGAAAGATCGTTTTCAGTGGGACGCGTTCAAATGGAAACGATGGAATATTCACGGTGCGTGATAGGCTAAGAACGATCGTGGATACTAGTACTGATCCCGAATTTATGGAGTTTGGCGATCCGGTCATCAATAATCGAGGCACGATCGCCGACGTGGCCTACCTATCCGACGGTGTAGAGATCATTACTGGTAACGCCGGTGCCGTCACGGCTGCGAATGGCGCCGGTGATCCTGCTTTCACCAACGCCGAGCATCCATCCATCAACAACCACGGCGCGGTCGCTTTCTATGCATTTCCGTTATCTGATCCAAACGATCCAACGGGTATTTTCCTGAAAATGCCCGAGGGTAATGCATTGATTCCGATCATCCAACCCGGGGATTCCTTATTTGGCTCTACCGTCATAGCTGTCGATCTGGGCCGGTTTGCGCTAAACGACCGGTTCGAGGCGGTTTTCCAGTACGCGTTGACGGATGGGCGGACCGGTATCGCGATTGCGGCCTTCCACGGGGAGAAGGAACGCAACGGCCTGGAGAATTAGTTCAGAACACGAAGAAACCGGGGTAGAGAATTCTCTCGGAATACTCTCTTTAAGGAGGCCGAAGCGCCTGATTTGCTCTGTTACGCCGCTGACATCGATATGGCGGCCGATTGGATGTAGGCAAATCGGTAAAGTGGTTTTCGATGCCGCATGGTGTTGAAAACTCATTTGTTTAGTTAGAGTACGGAGCCTTTATTTTCAGCCGCTCCTATTTTCAAGAACAAGCAAAAACGCAGGCCGGATAATCCGGTATTTTCGATCGTTGCGGAGACTTTTTACCGGCCTACGGCTGGTTCGGACCCTTTATCGGCTCTTGAGATCGATGTCTGCGGTAAACGACTTCAAGTACACGAAATTCATAAACTTTTTTGGGAAATGCAAATGTCTAAAAATCTTCAAATTGATACGAGCGTGAACGCAAATGCTCAGTCCGTGAAAGATCAGAACGGTGGAACGACATCGCTCGCCTTGTCGACCGATAAGGTCGGAATTGGCACGGCGAATCCGTCGGCTAAGCTCGAAATTGTAGGTGACTGGACGGGCGAAGAAGGAGCACTTCGACTCGCAGGTGACAAACCGACTATAAAGTTTTCCGGAAAGGAGATTTCCGGTAATCAATCGTGGATTCTCCACGTGGGGAGTAACGGACCAGGAAATTTTGAATTCTTTAGAAAAACGGGGCCATCACAATGGAGTGACGTGATGGCCCTCGCTGCAACGGGAAACGTAGGCATCGGGACGACGAACCCCGCTCAGAGACTGACTTTGGGCTCCGGAAATGTGTCGCTACCCAACCCAAATGCCGGAATCGATGGAAATTTGTATTTCGGCGGGGTTACCGATAATGGAGAGATTGGCATGCGTCTGTTCGGAGGCAAAATCAATGAATGGCTTCAGTCAGGATTTATTGACGTTCGCGCTGGTACACTAGCAGACGGACTCAGAATTCGTGTCGATACATTTAACGGTGGTACGGAGCGTATGCGGGTTACCGCTTCCGGCAATGTCGGCATCGGTACGCACGACCCGTTACACCTGCTGCAAATCGGCGGCGGTTTCGACGGCCACCTCGGTTTTGGTGGGTCAGAAGGATCACCGAATGCTGGGTATCTTCGATTCGGCGATAACACGGGGTGGAAGTTTCACATTGCCCGCGCCAGAGAAAGAAGTGCTGGGCCAATCAACAGCGGAACGACAGGGTCGCTCGTCACCTTTCAGGACAATGGCAACGTCGGCATCGGCACGACAGCGCCAACTGAAAAGCTTGAGGTCAACGGCAGTATCAAGGTCAGCGGTGACATCCTTCTCGCCAACGCCGATTGCGCGGAAGATTTCACCATTGGTACCGACTTGGCTGTTGAACCAGGAACCGTCATGATCGTTGGCGCAGAAGGGGCGCTGTTCCCATGCTCGCAAGCTTACGACAAAAAGGTCGCGGGTGTGGTGTCAGGCGCAGGGGATTACCAGCCGGGTATCGTATTGGACAAGCAACAGTCCGCGAGCAACCGGCAACCTATCGCTCTGCTCGGCAAAGTTTATTGCAAGGTCGACGCGAAATACGGCGCCATCGAAATTGGCGATTCGCTGACGACCTCGCCGACGCCGGGCCATGCGATGAAGGTGGAAGAGCCGCTCACCGCGCTGGGTGCGATGCTTGGAAAAGCGCTGCGTCCGCTCAAGGGGGGCCAAGGCCTGATCCCGATATTAATCGCCCTGCAATAAACCCCATTGGCCAATAGGAGCAATATCATGATGACCAGCGTCCGTGACACCCTAAAACTGGCGGGAAAAGCCGGCAGCATCAAACAATTGGCGCATCAGCGTAATGCGGCATTTCCGCTTTCGTTGCGAGCGTTTGTCGGCGCCCCGCCGCCCGGCCGTATCCGGAGAAAGTCGATCTCGCTGGAGGTTCTACAGCGAAAATCCGACGAGATATTCGATATTAGAACACAGCAATTATTCAAAATCAGGTTACATAACGTTGGAGGAGGGGATCACCGCCATAGTACGCTGACGGTATATCAAGATGCAGGATATCAAGAAAATGGCCAAGAGGTGTACAACGTGCTAGCTGGTTACCCAAAGGATCTCGGCCAACTGAGTTCTCAGATTTCGGACTATCATTTTAACGATTTGAATACCAGTAAAATTCTATCGCCCGACTTCATTCCCGGCAATCCGCTGACTTTAAAGATACTGATCTATTTCGAGATCAAAGGCGAAGAACTTGTAATCAACAACCTGCCGAACGCCAACTTTACGGCTTTTAAAATTGAAATACAGTTCAAGTTCAGGTTAGACAAAGACAATAACTTGCTAGTAACGGAAAGAAGCCTGATCAAACCGGACGTAGCAACAGACGCAGCGCCGGTATATCGCAGGGTGGTCGAGAACAATATCGAAAGTGGTATGCGGGACAAGATATACAACACTTTATATGACGTCGACAAGATTACCGGGGAAAGTCGCATTCAGGCACTGAATCGTACGCTTAAACGGATGCTGATCGGCGGCGAGTTTCAGGTGACCGCGGTTTCCAGCGACACCGAATCGCTGTTTATCGATTACATCGTGCCACTGGATCAGGTCGAGCCCTTCCTCGAAAACCCGCAAGAGCCGCTGGAACCAGGCTTGTTGGCCAATATCGATCACATCGTGGTGCTGATGATGGAAAACCGCTCCTTCGACCACATGCTCGGCTACTTGAGTAAGGAGGGCGATAATGGGGGTATCATCCACACCAATATCGACGGACTGAAAGGCGGCGAAAAAAACCGTTACAAGGCGCGCGACTATCCCTCTTTCCCGTTGTCGGACACCCGCTTCATCGAAAGTCCTCCGCATAGCCATGGGCCAGTGGAGAGTCAAATCAACGGCGGCAAGATGGACGGATTTGTCGCCGCCTTTGCCGAGCAATATGAGGATACAGGCACCGATCCAGGGCGAATCATGGGTTATCACACCAGCGAGCATGTGCCGGTTTACGATGCCTTGGCAAAACATTTTCTAATCTGCCAGCGCTGGTTTGCGGCACATCCCGGACCGACGTTCTGCAATCGCTTCTATACGCTGACGGGTCGGCTCAACCGTAATTCATCTGAACTATTCGAGACTGACAATCCGCATGGAGCGGAATTTAGACCGGTTGCCACCCGGACGATCTTCGATCATCTGAGCGAAAACGGCGTCCCTTGGCATTACTACGAAAACCGCTATTGTTTCTTGCGCCTGTTCGAACGCTACACCTTCGACAACGAAGCGATAGTGGATTTCAACGATCCGGTGAAGGGATTCGAGGCCAGCGCGCAGGCGGGCACATTGCCCCCCGTGTCGTTCATCGACCCTAATTTTGTTGACGAGGCTGACGACGGGGACAATGACGACGGCGCGCCATCCGATATTCGGGCCGGTCAGCATCTGATAGGAAGGATCGTCAACGCAGTGATGCATAGCCCGAAATGGAACAAGACCATGCTCGTCATTACTTACGACGAGCATGGTGGTTTCTACGATCATGTGAATCCGTTGGCGTATTCGGAGAAAGCTAAACCGGTATCGGGCATCGATCGCTACGGTGTCCGGGTGCCGACCTTCGTGGTGTCGCCGTGGGTCGATCCGGGCGCAGTCAGCGATGTCGTGTTCGACCACACATCGATTGCTAAAACCATCGCCCGTCGCTTCATGAGCAAAAATCCGCCGGACATGGGCGAACGCGTGGCGGCGGCCAACGATCTATCGATGATATTGCGTGTTAGTCCGCGGCAGGACGCGCCAAGCATTCCAATACCGCCTTCACCGGAGCGAAACACCGCTTTTGCAAGGCTAGCGGTGACCGAGGCGGATGCCGATGATTTCAAAACGATCATGCGGACCCTGCAGGCCAAGTATCCTGTTCGCCGATGAGGACGTTTCGCCAGTATTGACACCGGCGACGCACGTCTGGTCGACGGTTTGAGCTGGGACTTCTCCAAACTCTACACCACGGGCGAAATCGGCGTCGCAGCGGTACCACTGCCGGGCGCGGCTTGGCTGTTCCTCGGCGGATTACTGACCGTGCTGAGGTTTAAGCGAAACAGCAGCGCAGCACATCCGATTTGATACGCGTGCGGGCGGTGCCAATCTCGGACGGAGCCGCCCGATTTAATTCAACGTAACGACCGAACCACCCTGGCCGCCGTTCGCCTCGCGGTTTAAGGCTAGCAACTTCGGCAGCAATTCTTCGCGCTGATGGATATCCAGTTTAAGGTAAATCTTGCCAATGTGATCCTTGAGCGTGGTCGGTTTAATATGCAGTCGGCTACGGATCTGTTCCAGTGCCAGGCCCTGTGCTAACCAGAGGGCGACCTCTTTTTGCGTCGGCGATAACGGAGACACTCGCACGGCCCGCAAGATTTTCAAAACCAGCGGTTCCCGGTGCTCGATGGATATACCGATCAAACCGTCGGGCTGCGGATGATAGCCTTCCAACCGGTAGGCGCGGAATATAAACAGCCCCATCGGTCCTGTATGGCAGTAAGCAGGAGGCGGTACGTCTTGACCCAACTGGATAGCCCTGATGTTGGCGCATAATAGGAGTAGTCTTTCCATCAACTGGTCTTGTCCAATGCCCATCCTCTCGTTCAGGCTTGGGCTGCATGCGGCGGCCATCAAGTGCTTCGCTTCCGGGCTCTGAAACAATACTTTTCCGCCGATATCCATCACTAGCATACCCGTTGCGTCGATGTTCCCGTACTCGATCCTCTCATTGCCTGTTGCTTTCAACGCGTGCGAAACGTAGTTCGCCAGATGGTTAAGTAACTCCTGCTCGCGCCGACCGAACGGTTTTTGTTGCTTGGAGCGATACGAACACAGCATGCCCGCATGTTTGCCCTCTAACGTGACTTGAGTCCACAGCACGTGATGCATATCGAATGGTCGATAAACCAGGTTATACATATCCGACATATAGAAGCGCTCGTCTATCGCGAGGGGATTCGCCAGTACGTCATGTTTGGCAAACCACTGCCGGGTACGTGATTTTCGTTCCGGGTTAAAGTAAGCCGATACCACAGCCGGAATGAAATCAGCCTTGTCCGGCTCGGGTGTGCCGCACAAATGATATGTGGGATTGAATAGCGCATCGCCGCCGGAAAACGTATTGCTGTTCGATGGAATTGCATGAGGTAACGCGCGCAGAAACTCCGATACGACCAGTTCCTTGCGTAGCCCGGAGCAACACAGCTGGCGCAAATAGGGCAAGGCATGACTACTTTTCATCGGAGTCTGTTCTCATTGTCGATGGCGAGGAACTCGGAATGATGGGTGTAAGTGCATTCGCGGTCAAATAAAGTTCAAATGCCGATCGATTTTTAGGATTTTACGTATTACCGGCAAGCAACTTGGGTAATAGCTCCCCACGCTGCCGTATATCCAGCTTATGGTAAATCTTGCCAATGTGATCCTTGAGCGTGGTCGGTTTGATATGCAGGCGACTGCAAATACGTTCGTGTGCCAATCCGCGCGCCAGCAACAGGGTGACATCGCGTTGTGCTGGCGATAGCGGCAGGTCGCGCATCCAGCGCAGAAGTTTCAGGACCAATGGTTCGCGATGCTCGATCAGGATATCGATCAGACCGTCCGGCTCCTGATGGCAACCTTCCAGCCAGTAAGCACGAAATAGGAATTGGCCGTTTGGCCCGGTGTGACTGAAAGGCGGCGGTGGCAATTCATGGCTACGATAAATACCCTGGAGGTTACGGCACAGTTCGGTTAGCCTAACCAGCAGGCGGTCTTGCTGGCGTATTTCCGTCAATAACCTGGGATATCGGGCCATTGTCAGCAACGACTTCGCTTCAGGACTCTGATACAGCAAATCGCCTTGGGTATTCATGATCATCATGCCCGAACTACCGTCCGGACTAAGATCGAAGTCTACCTCGTTAGCGGCCCGATAGGCGTGAAACAGATAAGGCATCAAACGCATCGCGTGGGTTTGATCGCGGTCGTCAAACGGTTTCTGGTTGGGTGGTCGGTACAAACCCAGTACGCCCGAGCTCTCAGTATTCAATGGGATCGCCACCCACAGCACATGATGCATATCGAATTGCCGGTAAATCAGGTTGTACAAGTCAGTCAAATAAAACGACTCGTCCATGATTTTGGGATCTCTGACGGCTGTATGTCGGCTAAACCAGCTGGCGACGCTCTTGTTTCGAGCCGGAGTATGAAAATCGTCCGCGACAGCGTGAATAATGGCAGCCATGTCGCCGACGTCAAACCCGGAGATATGATAGTTCGGGCGCAACTGCTGATCGGTCACCGAAAAAGTATTGCTGTTGGAGGGTATCAGCAACGGCACCGCGCGCAGAAATTCGGCAATCGCAATTTCCCGGGTCATGCCGGAGCAACAGATTTGACGCAGATAGGCTAAGGCGTGATTTAGTTTCATCGTGTCATTTGGACATTAGCGATAATTTTCGACCGTTTGCTAGGGGGGGGCGGAAGTAGGCCGGGTGTTAAGTTTTCGGAATATTTGCACCAACAGCCAGAATCGGCCGCCGATACATCCAGCTCGCCTAATAAGCCTCAACGTGAAAGGCTTTTGAGAACACGGCGGACACCGTGGGAGATTTTGCCAGCGTAATGTTGTGATGTTCTCGAATCTGCTTGGCCGATAAATGCGCCTTGTCATGCGTAGTGTGCGCATCTGTGATAAGTTGTATGCGGTATCCCAACGCCGATGCATAACGAAGAGTAGAGTCCACGCAAAATTCGGTCGAATAACCGCAAATAATCAGGTTGTTCGTTCCCATGGACTTAAGCGTCGTTTCAAGATCGGTTTGGAGAAACGCGTTGGCCATGGTTTTGCGAATCTTGATGTCGCCGTCTTGCACTGTTAATTCGGACTGCAATTGCCAGCGATCGGTTGCGTACTCCAGGAAGCCGGGGTGTTCCGATTGTATAAAAATAATGGGCACACCGGCCGCTCTCGCTTGAGTCGTGATGCAATTGATTCGTTGGACCACTTCGTCCGCTTCATACGGCTGCGGATTGCTGTCGAATAATCCGCTTTGAACATCGATGACAAGCACTGCTGATTTCATGGACTAGGCGATGATTAGCTTTGGTCTAGGGTTTTATAGCTTAATTCGCCGACTCAAGACGAATCCGCCGAAAATAATCGGGCAAGTGTTCTTGGAGCAATTTGTCGATTTGGCTTGCCTTGGGCTGATATATATGGGGCCGCCGCGGATAAAGTCGATCGTTTACCCATGCCGTTGACCAGTGACTGGTCGTGGCGAGGCATTGCTTGACAAAATTCTCGAGTTCATAGCGTCGCTCCTGTTCCAGGCAGCCCGACACAAAAATATCCACATACGATTGCACGATGGGACGCAGCTCGTTCGCCGTGGCGACGGATTCCGGATGGTTCGCGTATATCCAGACTTGTCCTTGCGGTGTTGGCATTCCTGGCTTCAACAGGGTATAGCTGGCGTGTTCCACGGCTAGTCGGCAATAAAAAGACTCACGTTTGTCCATGACTGGAATGTCGTCGGCTCTGATTTTGTAGATCACAGCATTGAACTGTCCGACCGTGTCCGGGACGGCGCCTAAATACGTGGTGCTAAATCCGACGTCGATGCCTTTGGCAAACCAGCCGCGCCGGTAGCCGCTGACCGTTATCGGATAAGCTGCGTCAGAGTCCGGTACGCTACGCTGGCGCGATTCGTCTTGCATCAAGCTGCCATAGCCAATGATGTATTGGGCTTGCTTCGGATCGGGCGCGACATTGCAGTTGCTCGGCAAATCCGCCGCTAGTTTTTTCAGTTCCTCATCCACGGCAATGGTGTCTAGATCTAACGTCCGTGCTGTTGGTTGCTCCGATTGCCGGACGGCGATTGTTGGCTCGGCACACCCGGCACAGAGGGCAATTAACACTGGCCACGGAAACCTATGGAAACGTTTATAGTGCATAAATGTCTGCCATGCGCTCAACGGCATATCGGCGGCGCTAGATAATGTAAATCTAGAATCCTGAAATAATTGCCGCCCAATGCAATATTGCGAAACGCGGCGTCGTCAAGATATTGGTTGATTCTGCTGGTAACATCCAACTCTTCTCGATAGACCTCGAATTGCTTGTTACGTGAAGCTACAAAGTCCGTGCCGGGCAAAATACGGTCGGAATATTGATTGAAGAAACTGACATAACGATTTCTGGCTTCCGGTTTGCTGAAATAATTGTCATACAAAACCCGCCACGAGATATCCAGCAGCAGATTCGGGTATTTATCCAAAAAAGATTGCATGATCTGAATATGCTCGGCGGCATTCATCTTGGTTAATTCCTTTGATAATCCCATATGCGCCCAAATGATTTTATTGTCCGGATAGAGCTCAAGGACATAGGCCATTAACGGCAGATATTTTTTCGGCTCGGCATCATTGCCGAGGTCAGCATGAATATTAATAGGTATATTGCGTTCTCTTAGCAATGCCATGAATTCCGCCGATCGTTCAATGTTTTCTTTAGTAGCGGGCTGATGGCGATTATTGAGTAACGCTTGCTTGATCAAATTCACCTCGCCCATCCACTTAAACATTTTCGGATATTCCTTATCATAAACATGAATCATCTTGACTATACCCTCGGGATTGGCGAGGTCGGGAAAGGTCATGGATAAGGTTAAGTGCACGTTTTTGGGTTTCAGCTCAAGATAATTGGCGGCATTGGCAAAATCGTTCTTGATGCTAGGTAATGCCGGCGTGCCGGGACAGTCCAGGTAGTAGGTGCAGGAAGAATCCACGGGCAAAATCTGACCGATGCCGTACATATTGGCAAACAACACCCCAGTCTTGTTGAAGTATTCCGTCAACTCGGATAGCGGAATCGCTACTCCGCCGAACGGCCTGAAGTGCAGGTGTGAGTCCACTACGGCAGTATAGGGTTCCGTCTGGCGATCGTAACACTCGGTATTGCCTTGGCTGAAAGAAGACAAGGTCCGCTGACTGGTGCTGGCGCAAGCCGACACTAACAGCACCGTAATTACTAAGGTTGTTATGGTCGTGAAATTCATTCGGATATCCAGTTTCTTTTGTCAATGCTTCAACGTGCCGGACTAATCTAAAACGGAGCGTGTTTCGGAGTCAGTATAACCGTCAGATAAAGTGCATTTCGCCCTCCTGTAGAAGGGCGAAATTCGCTGCTACTTCGGGTAATGGCTTCGACAGCAAATTAGCGATCCGCAGAGGAAAACCAATAAGGTATGTCCCGTTTGATTAGAATCTTTTTTAACTGTTCGTTGGGATTCTGGGATGGATTTTTCAGCGTTTTTCTATTAGCGCGAGATTCAACCCTGATGTGGAAACGAACGATCCAGCCTGCTACTTCCCGCCGTCACAAAACTTGGACAAGTGCTATCCGAACTCCTAATTTGACTCGGCGACAGAGGCGCGCGCATCATGTATGGCCGAAGGTCAGGAGTTTCGGTAGCAGTTTATCGCGCTGATGAATGTCCAGTTTGAGGTAAATTTTGCCGATGTGATCCTTGACGGTAGTCGGTTTGATATGAAGGCGTTTCCCGATTTGCTCCGGCGTAAAACCTAGAGCCAGTAATTGAGCGACTTGCTTTTGCGTCGGCGATAGCGGCGACTCCCGCATGCAACGCAAAATTTTCAACGTCAGCGGTTCGCGGTGTTCGATAGACATGCCGATCAAGCCGTCCGGTTGCTGATCATAGCTTTCCAGCCAGTAAGCATGAAATAGGAATTGGCCGTTTGGCCCCGAGTGACTGAAGGATGGTGGCGGCAACGCGTGGCCACGATATATACCCTGGAGGTTACGGCATAATTCGGCTAATTTAGCCAGCAGGCGGTCCTGCTGGCGCATTTCCGTCAATAACCTGGGATATTGCGCCTGCACCAGTAATTGTTTCGCTTCCGGACTCTGGTACAGAATGGCGCCCTGGGTATTCATGACCAGCATGCCGGACCTGCCATCCGGGCTGAATTCGGGTGCGGCATCGCTATCGATGCGATAGGCGTGGGCGAGATACGGAACTAATCGCATGAGCTGAGCTTGATCCTGGCTTTGGAAAGCCTTTTGGCTGCGTGGCCGAAACAAACCAACGATACCGGTACTATTCTTGTTCAGCGGAATACGCATAAACAAAAAATGATGCATGTCAAATTGTCGGTAGATCAGATTGTATAAATCGGTCATGTAAAACGCTTCGTCCACGACCCTGGGGTGACTGATAGCGGGATACTGGCGGAACCATGTAAGTAACCGATGTTGCCGTTGTGGGCTATGGAAGTCGTTTAAAATCGGCGGAATAATGGGAGCTAAATCCGCCACGTCGAAGCCAGTTATGCTGTAGGTGGGACACAGTTGCTCCGAATAAAAGGTGAAGATATTGCTGTTAGACGAAATCAGCATTGGCAAGGCCTTGAGGAATTCAGCTATTGTTATTTCCCGGCTCAAGCCCGAGCAACAAATCTGGCGCAAATATGTCAAGGTGTGATTTTGTTTTATCGGAGTGGCCATTTGGGCTCCTCTGTTCTCAACATGACGCTAACCGATAACACCTCTGCTATTTTGCTCAACGTACGCCACCTCTTCTATGGGTGTATGGGGCGGAGATGACGTGCCACGCAGTTAGCGCTCCATAACTAGCAGTTTGGGCACCAATTCTTCGCGCTGGTGGATGTCCAGTTTGAGGTAAATTTTGCGAATATGGTCCTTAAGCGTCGTCGGTTTAATATGCAACCGCCGACAGATCTGCTCGAGCGCCACGCCATGCGCCAGCAACAGGGTGACTTCCTTTTGCACGGGAGATAACGGCGATTCGCACATTCTCCGCAGTATTTGCAGTGTCAACGGTTGTCGGTGTTCGACGATGATTCCGACCAGTCCGTCCGGCTGGCTATGGCGGCTGTCCAGCCAATAGGCGCGGAAGGTGAATTGTCCGTTTGGGCCGACCTGCGTGAATGACGGCGGGTGGGCGTCACGCCCGAGAAAAACGTTCAGCAGATTGCGGCAAAGCTCCGCCAGCTTTGCGTGCAGGCGATCTTGTCTGCGCGATTCAATTAAAAGCCTTGGGTAACGAGCTTGATGCAATATGTGTTTAGCTTCCGGGCTCTGGTACAACAGTTTGCCTTGGGTATCCATAATCAGCATACCCTGCTCACCATCTGGACCGGGTTCGAAATCGATGTCGGTTGGGGCTTGATAGGCATGAATGATATAGGGGCGTAGATACATTAGCCTGGCTTGATCCTGCTCATCGAAGGGTTTCTGGTGGTGAGTCCGGTACAAAGCCACTACGGCTGTGTATTTTGCATCCAATTCCACGGGAGCCCACAACACATGGTACATGTCGAATCGCGCATTGATCAGGTTGTACATATCGCTCTTATAAAACGCTTCTTCCATTACCCTAGGGTCTCTGATTCCTGAATACCGAGCAAACCAAGCCGCCGCGCGTCGGCGTCGTTCCAGTGTCAGGAAATCGGAAATGATCCCGGGGGCAATCGATGCGATGTCCGTTAGATCGTAGTCTGCTATAAGGTAAGCAAGTTGAAATCCATCTCGACAGACTGTAATGCCGTTATTGTGGGACGCAATTAATTTAGGCACGGTATGCAGGAATTCGCTCATCGCCATTTCCCAGCTTAAGCCGGAACAGCAGATTTGGCGCAGATAGGCCAAGGCATGACTCTGTTTCATAGCGTTATTGAGATATGAGCGTTTATTCTCGATCGTTGGCTGTCGTCCATTGTTGTTCCTAAAATTTGCCGCGATAATTTAGGGGCTGTTTCCATTTCGTTTCAAGCCTCTGAAATATAAAAGAAAATTAGAGTTTCATTGCTTCTAACAAAATCAATTACATCAATCACTTACAATGAAACCAACACGCCCTAGTCCTCTGAATATTGGCGTCATCAGTGTCGCCTAACGGCGGCGGGGCATTTTATGACTCCATCCCAAAATGCCCTCCGCTAGGAGGGCGAAACCGGATAGTTTTCCTTGTATTGTTAGCAACATCGAATTCACGTTTGGGTCTCTATGCCTAGAGAATAAACTGATTCCTGATTTTCTATTGTCTACCGTTCCCAGTCTTTCGGCAAGCCTCGACGGAACAAAATGATTAGCGAATTGGAGATAGCGTCGGATCAAATTTAGATGGCCGACCGGCGGGAATATAAGACGCCGCGTTGGCCGGCGACTTTTGAATTTTCAATATGTTGCATCCTGGAGACAAGATTATTTTAATTCTTTAATGAGGAGATACTCATATGAGCGCAGTCAATGCAGATGCTAATGGACAAAACAGTATTGCCGTAACCGGTAAAGCGACAGGAGATAATTCCACTGGTGTCTATGGTAACGCCGATTTCTATGGACTTTATGGTGAGGGTGGTGCCAACGGCCTTTATGCGCTGGGGAAGAGTTGGTGCGGCGTCGTGGGTTATAGCCAAAGCACTACCGGTGGCGTGGGCGTGTATGGTGAAAATACCGCCGGCGGTACCGGCGTTATGGGAAAAAGCTCGACTTGGCACGCCGTCGCGGGTTTTACCGATAGTTCGACGGGTGGCTATGGCATTTACGGAGAAGGTGCCGCAGGTGTCGCTGGCATCGGTAAGGCATGGATAGGGGTCTATGGCGAAAGCCATAGCACCAATGGTGGATCAGGTGTCTGGGGCGAGCATAAAGGCAACGGCACAGGTGTGTTTGGCCTCAGCAATAGCGGGATCGGGGTTTATGGCAAGGGCGGCAGATTAGCGGGTTACTTTGAAGGCGACGTTGAAATCACCGGTGATATTCGTATGCTGAATGCCGATTGCGCGGAAGATTTCGATATCTGCGAAACAGAAAACGTCGAAGCCGGCACCGTCATGGTTCTGGGCGAAGAAGGTGTTTTATACCCCAGCCAGCAAGCTTACGATAAACGCGTCGCAGGCGTCGTCTCCGGGGCGGGTCAATATAGACCCGGCATCGTGCTCGACAAACAGGACTCTGGCAAACTGCGTAAACCAATTGCGTTGATGGGCAAGGTTTATTGCAAGGTCGATTCGGCATACGGTGATATCGAGATCGGCGATTTGTTGACGACCTCGCCGACGCCGGGCCATGCCATGAAGGTTGGCGATCCGAACAAAGCCTTTGGCACCGTGATCGGCAAATCGTTGCGCCGGTTCAAAGCCGGTCGGGGACTAGTGCCGGTATTGATTGCCTTGCAGTAAATTTTGAGGCTAAACGAAGTGCAGAATCGCATCGCTTCACCGAATCCGGGCCACGCTATGCCAGCGTGCTGATTGATTCTGAGAAAGGTCGAGGGAAGAGGTGCATTTGTATTCAAGATGTCGATGGGCCATTTCCCGCAATAGCACCGAATACAACAACGCCTCGCGCAGGTTGCCTAAGATAGTGAGAATTTGTCTAAGTTGTTGAAAGTTCGAAGAAACGTAACCACTCAGGAGCAGAAAATGAAGAGTAAGAAGACGTCTATGTTGAATCTCGTGCACTCATCGGGAGGCATGCGCGGGGCCGCTGCCCTGCTCGCGGGCTTGATGATCGCACTGGCTGTTCCTGCTTCCGCCATGACGATTGGTATTAGCGATGGAATCCTGATTGCCGGCACGGAGCCCGACGACGGCAATCAAGTGTTTGAGCCAACGATCGTCGGTTCGAACCTTGTACTGCCCAGTCTGACCGCCGACATCGTCACGCCTGGATGTACCGGAGTTGGAACCATCACTTGTCCAATCGCTGGGTTCTTAGAACTGGTGATCCTGGGAGGCGAAGGCGACGACGTGATCGACCTCAGCAGCATCAATAGACTTACGTTTTCCATTATAGCACTGGGATTGGCCGGCAATGACGTGCTGATCGGTACGCCCGGCGAGGTCAATCTGTTCGGGGGGGAGGGAGACGACGTTATAGTACTTGCAAATGGCAACTGTGCCTCGCCCGGGCCCGGCGACGATCTCGTAATCCGATCACTACGCGCTGGATGTGCGATTGATGATGGTCCCGAACCGGTATTCGCACCGCTGCCCCGCCAGTTTGCCGGCGTGCCCGAACCCGGCGACTTTTGGTTGTTCGGGCTAGGCTTGGCGGCACTCGCCGCGACCCGAACGAGCTTCCGCAGCCAGCGTAGCTAGGCAGGGTACACTTTGCGTACCTTTCGACATTGATGGTACGCAGCATGGAATAGGGTCATCAAGGAATGCAGGAGAGTGGGGTCGGTCTTGGTTGCGGCTGGGCAATGTCGCACATTCTAGCGGGTGGAAATCCCGTCTCGGTAACTGCTAGCCACAGGCCGAGTGTCGAGCCTTGCAGGTCAGTTGGCAACAACTGGCTTGATGCGTAAGCACGAAAACAGGCGAGGAGCAATGGTAACGGATAAGGCCGACCGTGAAGGTGATAAGTCCCGAAATGACGGGTTGGAAAGGGCTGATGGTTTCAAGACGCCAGCAAGCAACAAGGCAATTAGCGCTAAGGCGAGCGGATTGTCTCCGCCCGGGATAGTTAGCCGTTTCGAGCCTGATATTAAGAATGTGCGGTAATCCAGGAGCTCCCTACGTTGGCGTTAACGAAAGTTAACGCACTTCCCGACAAGCCTAAACAGCAAGAAAGGAAGCGGTGGCGTATGGAAGTCGTAGGTTCCCATAGTAGCGATGAATGCGGGTAATGCCGCAGGAGCCAAGGGGGGCCGGTTTAAGATAACGATCAACGGAAACATACCCCGACACTGGGCGGACTCTGTGCATGACAACAACAATTGAACGTTTCACACAATGGGCGGAGGAGAATCCGCAAAGGCACTACACTGCGTTGATGGGGCTCTTGAGCAGTTCGGTGGAATTGCTGGCCTGCTTTGATGAGCAGCCCGGCAATAAAGCGTGCGGAATTGACCGGGTTAGCAAAGCGGATTATGAAGTTGACTTAGTCGCGCGGATTAACGCGTTATCAGGCCAACTGAAAAGTCTGGGCTATCGTCGAAGCCATCACGGCGTGTGTATATTCCGAAAAGCAATGGCAAGGTCAGACCGCTTGGGATACGGAGCTTTTAAGACCGGATAGTGCAACGGCAAATAACCAAGATATTGGAAGCGATTTTGGAACCGGAATTTAGGTGTTGCTCCTATGGTTTCCGGCGAAGCCGTAACGCTCATCAGGCTCTACCAAGGCTGTCCGAAGTAATCACCAATGAAAACACTCAATGGATCGTGGAGGCAGATATTAAAGGCTTCTTTGATAACGTCAACCACGATTGGCCGATGAAATTTCTGGAATACAGGATCAAAGATCCGATATTTCTGCGAATCATCAGGCGTTTTCTCAAAACCGGTGTGCCGGAAGATGGGGTTTGGCGGCATGACGATACTGGAACGCCGCAAGGTGGTCTGATTTCGTCGGTGCTAGCCAACACCTACCTGCACTACGTGCTCGATATCTGGTTTGAGCGCAAATTCGCCAAGGCGTGCCAGGGTAACGCTAAAATCGTCAGATATGCGGACGACTTTGTAGCCTGCTTCGCCCGTGAAGACGACGCTAAGCAGTTTATGACGGACCTGCAGGATCGGTTAGGCCAATTTGGTCTGGAAGTCGAGCCGAGCAAAACCGCCATACTCCGTTTTGGCAGTCAAGCGGTAACATTATGCTCGAAAGACGGCACCAAACGTCCGGCAACTTTTAATTTTCTGGGCTTCATCCACTACGTGAGCAGGAGTCGCAAAGGTCGGTTCATAGTGGGGCGCACGACGCAACGCGATCGGATCACCAAGAAACTTAAAGAGGTTAACCAGAAACTGGCACAGTTAAGCCAAAGGCGAAGCTGTAACTGGGCGAAGTTCAGCAAGGTGTTAAGGGCATGGATGCCATCGCTGCGAATCCAGCACAACTTATATCCCAAACCATTGTGGATGACTTAAACTGGGAGCCGGATGGTGTAACGCCCCAAGTCCGGTTCTGCGAGGGCGGTAGCGCGTAAGCGCTGCCGCTACTCTCCCATTCATGCATCGGGCCTAACACAGCTCGTCCGGACGCGCGGCAGGTTACGGGTTGTTCGTCATCTTAGCGCGTGCCGGTTAACTTGATAGATGGCTCCGCTTCGCGGAGCCATCGGGTCGAATAAGGAGCGCAGGCATTAATGAACGCAATACTACTTTTAAGGTATCGCCATCAATAGAATCAAGTCAGACGCTGAGGTGCTCCTTATTCTACCCGTTAGGCTCTCAGGAAAATTTAGAAATGCCATATGTAAATATCCAAATCCAGACTGTATTGAGATGTTTACGAATCGTGGGACGGGACAACTTGAACTGCTTCGCCAAGTCGCTTATGGTGACCTTCTCAACAAAATGCAGTTGCTTAATTTCGGGGATGACATCCATTTTTATCACTCCAGGTTTCTCCGGCAAAAAGCCGGTCATTGAACTACCTGGGGTGGAAACTTTTCAACGCTCTTTTCCCCAGGACCCTGGAAAGTTTTGCACGCCGTTTTGCAGCTGCGGGCCGCCGCTTGAAGTCCGGAGGCACTATGTCTGAATATCAAATTTCCCTGACGACACGGGATGGCCATGAATTAAGCTTTGCCTGTAGTGACGATTGCGGCGTCGTCAGTGCGGCCGAGCAGGCGGATATCAAGCTACCCTCCCTGTCGGGACGGCGCTTGCGTCGGCTACCCAAGTGGCTCTCGCATCCGGAATCGATGAAACGGCCATTTATTCGGAAAAGTTCGCTTAGCCGCCATATCCTTGCTCATCGCACGGCTTAAGACGGCCGAAGATTTCATCCCTTCGGCCGTTTTTATCACAAGATCGATCAGGTAACCGGCGTTAAGCGCGACGCTTATCGGATTGCCGTTTTTTGCATCTGGTTCGTTTAACTAACGAAATAATGCGCTATTTTCCAGAATGACGAGTGCGTGATTATGCTGCTCGTCTTTCGCGGCGTAGACCAGCGTCACCTTACCCTTGTCCAGTTGTTCCTTTAGTCGCTGAATCGGTTCAGGATTATCCTTGAGCTCCGCCAGATAGCGTTCTTTGAATGCGTCCCACCGTTCCGGATTGTGCCCAAACCATTGCCGAAGTTCGGTGCTCGGAGCAATGCCTTTCAGCCATAGGTCGATATGAGCTTGCGCTTTTGTCAACCCCCTTGGCCACAGGCGATCGACGAGTACACGCACGCCGTCCTGTGGTTCCGCCGGCTCATAGACGCGCTTGATCCTGATATTCATGAACAACCTCGCAATATGAATAGTTGTGAGTTCGTCGGCATTGGGTTGATTCATGAGCGAAGTCCGCTCACTTAAAATCATTTTAAAACCGTTGCTGGTGAGTATAGACTGGAATGGCGATACATCCGCTCGGCTTAAAATTCGGCAAAATTTCGATGCCGATTGATTCGCTTTGCGCGCTGAGCCGATCGGACCGGGTGTTTTGATGGCGACATAAAACCGAGTGCCTTTTGCACGGACTGGTGAAAAAATAGTTTGGCTCGGTTGTCGATTCGACTATACGACATGCGATATATCACGAGGTAAGCTTCTGCCGTATGCGATTTAAGCGAATCTGGAGTACTGCATGAATCCAAATTACAACATAATCCCGAAATATGTAACCGGTCTCGAAATCATCGGCAACGTATGCGCTGGCATAAATGGATGCCACTGCCTTGACCGTCCCGCGCTTTTTCCGGCATCGGCATGACGGCAAACCAGAATTCGACGCCCATCGACGAGGAATTGGTGCGTGAGGCCGTGAGCGGCATTTACCGCCGCGAATCCAGCCATGTCCTTGCCACGCTGATCCGTTTGCTCGGCGATTTCGATCTGGCGGAGGAAGCGTTGCACGACGCCTTTCGTGCCGCATTGGAGCAATGGCCGCGCGACGGCATTCCCGCCAATCCGAAAGCCTGGCTGGTATCGGCCGGCCGCTTCAAGGCCATCGACAATCTGCGCCGCCGGGCCCGCTTCGAGATGCTTGAAGATGTCGACACGCTGGCCGATCCCGCCTACGAAAGCGGCGATTCCGACGACGAACACCTGGAAGACGACCGCCTGCGGTTAATCTTCACCTGTTGCCATCCGGCGCTGGCGCCGGAAGCCCAGGTGGCGATGACCTTGCGCGAGGTGTGCGGCTTGGCGACCGAAGAAATCGCGCGCGCCTTTCTGACGCCGGCGCCCACCCTGGCTCAGCGCATCGTCCGCGCCAAGGCCAAGATCCGCGATGCAAAAATTCCGTACCGGGTGCCGAGTCCCGCCGAATTGCCGGACCGGCTGGACAGCGTGTTGTGCGTGGTGTATCTGATTTTCAACGAAGGGTATTCGGCTTCGTCCGGTGCGACGCTAACCCGGCATGACCTATCGGAAGAGGCGATCCGTTTGGGCCGCTTACTGGCCGAACTGTTGCCGGATCCGGAAATCTTGGGCCTGTTGGCCCTGATGCTGCTGCATGAATCGCGCCGTGCCGCGCGCACGTCGGCGGACGGCGAATTGATATTGCTGAGCGACCAGGACCGCTCGTTGTGGAACCGAGAACGGATCGCCGAAGGTTCGGCCTTGGTGGAACGGGCCTTGATCTCTCGGCGCTTCGGTCCCTACACATTGCAGGCGGCCATCGCGGCGGTGCACGCCGGCGCTGCCGACGCCGCCGTCACCGACTGGGCGCAAATCGCCGCGCTGTACACAGTCTTGCTGCGTATCGAGCCGTCGCCTATCGTCGAATTGAACCGGGCGGTGGCGATAGCGATGCGCGACGGCCCGGAGGCGGGGCTTCAGCGGATTGACGAGATTCTGTCGCGCGGCGAACTGGCCGAATATCACCTGGCGCATTCGGCTAGGGCGGATTTGTTAAGGCGTTTGGGAAGAATCGACCAAGCCCGCTCCGCTTACGAGCGCGCCCTGAGCCTGACCCGTCAACTGCCGGAGCGGCGTTTTTTGGAGCGCCGCTTGCGCGAATTGTAAGCGTGGGCCGACACATAGGCCTTCGTCAACCCGTCTGACGGCGAGCGAGGCGCTGCCGCATCGATGCGGCGAGCTCGACCATCGCCTGGTCGATACATGCGCTGTTTATCATGCCTAAGCCGAAGGCAAAGCCGTTCAACCGGCTGTTGGCGACGGGATAGCGTGTCAACGCATAAAGTCCCATGCCGTTATCCGCCGCGCGCTCGGCGATGTCTTCAGCCTGCAGGCGCTGATCTTTTAACAAGGCGGTCATATGCAGTCCGCAGGGGGCCGAAATCGGTTCCAATAAATCCGGGCAGTGACGGCTAATCGAGGCAATGAGTGCGGCATGTCTGTCGCCATAGACCTTGCGCATTCTGCGGATATGCCGGGCCAGATGGCCTTCGGCGATGTATGAGGCCAAGGTTTCCTGCTCCAGCACCGGACTATGCCAGTCGCTAAATCGTTTTGCGCAAATAAGGGCTGTTTTGGCCCAACCCGGCATCACCACGAATCCCAGACGCAGGGTCGGAAACAGGCTTTTCGAAAACGTGCCCAGGTAAAACACCTGCCCGTTCCGGTCCAGCGTCTGTAGTGCGTCGAGCGGATTGCGGCTGTAGCGGAATTCACTGTCATAATCGTCTTCGATGATGACCGCCCCGTGGCGTTGGGCGAATTCAATCAGCGCGTTACGGCGCGGCATCGACAGCGGGTGGCCCAAAGGGAATTGATGCGTTGGGGTGACGTAAATCACGCGGGCCTGCGGCGGAATGTCTGCCACCCGAATACCTTCGGCATCCACCGGAATTCCGGCGACCTGGGCGCCGGCGGCGCTAAAAGCCACTCTTGCCGGCTGATAGCCCGGATCTTCCATCGCCACCAGGGTCTGACCGGGTGTGACCAATATTCTGGCCAGCAAATCCAGCCCTTGCTGAATGCCGGTGGTGATCAGAATATCGTCGGCTTGACAAGCCACGGCGCGGGCGAAGGATACATGGCCGGCAATGGCCCTCCGCAGGCTGGCCTGGCCCTGGGGGTCGGCGTAATGCGTTGGCAGTTTCGCAAACCGGCGTTGCGAGCGCATCAGTAGGCGCTGCCAGATCGGATACGGGAAGTTTGCATTGTCGGATAGGCCGATCCTGAAATCAAAGCGAAAAGGTGGCTGAAACGCTGGCGACGGCAAGGGCGGATTGCGCCAAAACGGGTTCAATCGGGAGTCGGCTTGGGAATCGACGGCCGGCAGCGGATGCCGGCGAATGTGTCGGGCGACGAACGCTCCGGCGCCGGGGCGGATTTCGATATAGCCCTGGCTTTGCAGCCTATCGTAAACCGCCACCGCGGTGTTGCGCGACACGCCGACAATCTCGGCGAAACGGCGAGTGGCCGGCAGGCGCGTGCCGGCTTGCAAGCGGCCGTCGATGATGGCCGAGCATAACTGACTATGCAGTTCCTTAAGCAAATTTCCCGAGCCCGGCGCTGGAAGAGCAATGGCTAATTCAAAAATTGGTTCCATCACATTCGAGCCAAGTGGCTCTGTTTTTAAGATCGCGGGGCGTGCATTATTTCACAGAAACGGAGTTTGGGCGGTAATGCCGGGACCTTGTCAAGGAGATAACCATGGTCGCAACGCGATGAAAGGGAAAGCTGGCGGGCTAACGCCGCCGGCTTTCGGCTGCTCGCGAATTCAATGTCTATTCGCTAGAGGTGTAAAATGGCTGAATCACATTTTTCCATTGCTGATACGCTTCCGCGCAAACGCATCGCGGTACTCGACACCGAGATCAGTTACGTCGATGTCGGCTCGGGCGACGCGATCGTGTTTCTGCACGGCAATCCGACCTCGTCATATCTGTGGCGCAACATCGTTCCGTTTTTATCGCCTTACGGCCGCTGTCTCGCTCCGGATCTGGTGGGCATGGGGCAATCGGGCGCATCGCCAACCGCGGCCTACCGTTTCGCGGATCATGCCAGGTATCTCGACGCCTGGTTCGAGGCGGTGGGCTTGACGGAGAATATCGTTCTGGTCTTGCACGACTGGGGTTCGGCGCTCGGTTTTTACCGGGCCTATCGCCATCCCGAGCAGATTCGCGCCATCGCTTACATGGAGGCTCTGGTTCAACCCAGGCGCTGGGGCGACTTTCCGAACGGGCGGGATGCGATGTTTCGCGCGCTACGCTCCGAACAGGGCGAGCGGATGGTGCTGGACGACAATTTTTTCGTCGAAACCGTGCTGCCGAAGAGCATCATCCGGACGCTGGCAAAGCCGGAAATGGAAGCCTATCGGGCACCGTTCAAAACCCGGGAGACGCGGCTGCCGACCTTGGTCTGGCCGCGTGAAATCCCGATCGACGGCGAGCCGGCGGATGTGGCGGAAATTGTCGAACTATACGGACAGTGGCTATCCATTAGTCCGATACCCAAGTTGCTGATCTCCGCCGAACCGGGCGCGCTGCTGACGGGCCGCGCGCTGGCCTTTTGCCGGACCTGGCCCAATCAGCAGGAAGTTTCGGTGAAGGGTATCCACTATATTCAGGAGGATGCGCCGAACGAAATCGGACTGGCGCTACAAGCCTTCGTTTGCGATTTGGCCAAGCGGCGCGGCGTATCGGCGGCGTGAAAAAAATCTAAGATTTAAAGACGGCAGCGAGTAGCGTGAAATTTTTTTTCGGTTTTCGATACCGGCCATGTCGAAATGCTCGAACCGGAAACGACTATTAGGCGTCTAGCGTTTTTAACTAACAGGAGCCGAACATGAAATACTTATGCCTGATTTGCGCCGAAACCGTGATGGAGCAAATGACGGAAAGCGATGCGGACAAGCACTTTGACGAATACGCAGCATTTACTCAAGCCATCAAAGACAGTGGCCATTATCTAGGTTGTAATCGCTTATTGCCCGCCAATGAGGCGATTACGCTACGCGTGCGGAACGGCAAAACCACCACCACCGACGGCCCCTTCGCGGAAACCAAGGAACAACTCGGCGGCTATTACCTGATCGAAGCCACGGATTTGAATGAAGCAATCCAGGCGGCGTCACGAATCCCGGGAGCGAAGCTAGGTTGCGTCGAAGTGCGGCCGGTTGCGGAAGACGCGCAGACCTTGCAGGCACTGGGTCTTTCTGCTGCGGACATGGCAGGTTAGATAGCTTTGAAGAAATTTCGGGCGACTTGTCGATTTCGGCAAACGCCATTCGACTATCGATTGTAAGACTGCCAGTTCCACTGCCCGATGGGCTTCAACAGGAGAAATTTAAATGAAATGCATGATTATCGTTAAAGCAAGCAAAGACAGCGAAAAAGGCACTATGCCTAGCGCCGAATTACTGACAGCAATGGGTCAGTACAACGAGAAATTAATCAACGCCGGCATTATGCTGGGCGGCGCCGGTTTAAAGCCCACCTCGCAGGGGAAGCGTGTCAGGTTCTCCGGTAAGCAGCGCACCGTCATCGACGGCCCATTTCTGGAACCGGAAGATCAAATTGCCGGTTACTGGCTTTGGCAGGTCAAATCGATGGATGAAGCCATCGAATGGGTGAAGCGCTGTCCCAATCCCATGCTGGAGGACTCCGACATTGAAATTCGTCCGGAGTACGAAGAAGCGGATTTTGCATCTTAACCATTCCGAAGCCGCTTTGCCGATCGACCTATTTAAACGTTAGGTAATTCCATCACAATCGCATTTTAGGGGATATGCCATGAGTACAAATTCTTTTAACTATCCACCCATGAGTCCTTACCTCACCGTGAAGGACGCAAATACAGCCATTGAGTTTTATAAATCGGCGTTTGGTGCGACCGAAATCTTCCGGCTTACCGATACCAAAACTGGAATCACCGGTCACGCCGAAATAATGATTAATGGTAGCCATTTTATGCTTGCCGACGAAAATCCTGCATGGGGCAATAAATCGCCTATGAACCTTGGCGGCACTGCCGTGAGTTTCAGTCTGATGGTGGAAAATGCCGACGCCGCTGCTGAACGCGCAAGCGCCGCTGGCGCAACCGTCGAAATGCCACCGACTGATATGTTCTATGGTTTCCGCAGCGCAGGAATCAGTGACCCCTTTGGGCACAAATGGATGCTTCAGCATCAAATCGAAAAGGTCGCTCCCGACGAAATACAGGAACGTTGGGATGCAATGCTGGTTTCTGGAAGCACGGACTGCCCCAGTACTGACAAGTAACAATGGCAAATCTTGTAACGCATACCCAGTCTAACATGATGCTCAAGCGGGATGGTCGATACCGCAACCGCCCCTTAGCTTTACGTTAGGCCAAAATGCAGAATCGAGAGAGAGGAATCATGAGCAAGGTATTTGTGAACATCGGACTTAGTCTTGACGGTTACATGGCGCCGGAAGGGATGGCGATCGAAAATTGGAGTAAGCCTGAGTACAAAAACTGGGGTGCCAAATGGGGCGCTCTGATGAGCTGGATCTTCAAGCAGCAATACTTTCGCGAGAACCTCATGTTCAGTTCGGGAGGAGAGATCGGTCCGGTAAATGACATGCTTCGTTACACTATGGAGCGTAGCGGAGCCAGCATCATGGGCAAGCGGATGTTCGAGCAAGGCGAGGTCTCTTGGCCTGAGGAGGCTCCGTTTCACACACCCGTATACGTTCTTACCCACGAAAAACGCGAACCTTGGGTGCGTCCGGGTGGGACGACTTTCTACTTCGTCAACAACGGTCCGGCGCGCGCCCTTGAGCAGGCGAGAGAGTCTGCAGGCGGTCGCGATATACGCATCTCCGGCGGAGCAAATGTGATACAGCAGTACCTGAAAATGGGTGTCATCGAAGAACTGGAAATTGCCCTAGCACCGATCCTATTTGGCAATGGAAGGCGCTTGTTTGAGGACCTGCACGATTCGTTGCCGCAGTTTAGAATCGATACAGTTCTCAATGCTCCGGATGCTACACACTTGCGCTATGTGCGTCAGTAAGGGTGGCCTAATAACCGGTTGCAGCGGACGATCCACCGCTGAGCTGGATCGTTATCTCACTGATGGAGGATGTTCATGATGAAACCTGCAAAAAACACGATTTGCCTTTGGTACAACGGCGACGCCGAAGACGCGGCGCGCTTTTACGCCGAAACCTTCCCCGATTCATCCGTCGGCGCGGTACACCGGGCCCCGGGAGACTTTCCGTCCGGGAAGAAAGGGGATGTGTTGACGGTCCGGTTCAGCGT
>NZ_JBSYXO010000043.1:0-27203 GCF_054172045.1 Methylomonas sp. MgM2
TCACGTGGCGGTGTAGGCGCGATTGCTAGCCAGGGATGGCTAGCAATCTTTCCAGCCGGAAGCCGACACTCTCCGGTGCGGTGATGCAGCAAAGACTGGGGCATTTACCGTAGGTAATACATCTGTTCCTCGTTCAAAGGCGCCTGCGCTTCCTATAGTGCCAACAGGCACAGTTACCAGCGCACGTGAAGTTGGATCAAGAAGAAGAACACCCGTCAGAGCTGCGTCTTTTGATTCTCCCGCAGAATATCTCCCCTCCTTCATTGTGATGCCTACCACCATGCAGAGTAGGCTGGCTGCAGGAAGTGCGACCACTACAAACGTCCCAGGCTGACCAATTACTACTGGTACAGGACCCGAGTCACTCGGCAGATGAACCGTCATGTTCTCGGGCACACCTGATTCGCCTGTTTCATTAGTTTTATGGTCTACAACGTTGACGAGAATCTCATCACCGGATACACCGCAGACTTTGCCGATCTGGTAGTTCATTTTTTCCTCCGTTTAGAAAGCTTGGGCGAATTGATCAAATTGCCAGAGAGTCGTGGTATCACTGGTTTGCGCTGTTTTCGACCAAGCGTGAGTTGGGAATGCCCCAGCGAAAGTTGGTAATGTCTTGAAGTCGGCTAATCCGGATGGTTCGAACCCACAAAGCGCCGTCAGTCGGCATTTGCTAGCGCGCAGTGCGGGCAGTAAGATGTTTTGGTTTATATGTTCATCGCCATAGCTAAAGCCGCAACTGATGAGATATTTGCACTCAGCACCGATAACCCTACTCGCCATTGCAAATAACTGATCATATGGAGGGCTCAGGGTATCCATTATCTTTCGACGTCTTGGCAGTACCATTGTGCGCGGCAACTTTGGAGCAAGGGAGGTGGGGTGTTGCTCAAGCACTTGGCCTCCGTCCGCGTACCATGATAAAGAGCCATGCAGTTTGACTAGTTTTACGACTAGGCCTGGGTGAGGAACAAAACGCTGTCCATCGCTGGTTCCGTGCAACTGTCCGAAGCGTCCAATATCCTGAAAACTGGTGGTTGTTCCAGAGAAGCCATTCT
The DNA here is from genome assembly GCF_054172045.1 of Methylomonas sp. MgM2. Classification (NCBI taxonomy): domain Bacteria; kingdom Pseudomonadati; phylum Pseudomonadota; class Gammaproteobacteria; order Methylococcales; family Methylococcaceae; genus Methylomonas; species Methylomonas sp. MgM2. The sequence continues at coordinate 1,059 of NZ_JBSYXO010000043.1, forward strand.
CCAAGCGAACGCCAGCCATTGCGGCGGCAGTCTCAAACAAAACGTCATAGTTGGTTGTAAATATCCAGACAGTGCTTGGAAGACCGAACGTTCTGCGTTTCAGCCCTTCAAAAAACCTGATGTGATGTTCAGGGTTTGGAGAGGTCACTGACAGTAGCATTTGGACTATTAAATCCCTAAGGCGCCGCTCTAAGTTTGCGTATCTTAGGTCTCCGGAATTGAGCGAGTGTGCAATCGTCAGATCTGCAATTTCTTCAATGTTGGGCGTCGCCGTTACGTCGTCGTACGTTCGACCAGTTGCATCCAATACTGTGGTTAGGTCGAGCCTTTCAGTTGCCGTGAGTTCTGCAACGATTTGGCGCGTCAATGTAGTCATCAACGGGTAACCAGCCTGAAATGAGGCGCCTGCTCCAAACAGGAAGCCAATACCGTTAATGGATTGATTTAAGTTGGGTAGTAGTTGGTCGAGCATCAATGCCAATTTCGCCTCCTTTTATTGTCTTTATGGCTCTAATGCCAGCTGTTTTTGACAGTCTAAACGATATTTTGCATTCTGCTGTTGTTTAAGCGCTAGAACAGCAACTTCAAATACCCAATGACTGCTAACGATAGACGTCTTGGATGGCCGGTTTTGGCCGGCAGAAGCCAGCCATAGGCCTGTTTGGCGCGAGAACGCCAACCGATAATTTTAAAAAATCAGCATGAGTAAGTGCGCGCCATTTTCCGGCCGCTTCACTCGGCCAACAGCGCCGCTTTACCGGTATGTTCCCAGGGCAAGGCCAGACCATGCTCGCCGAAATGACCGACGACCGGAAGCCGCTGGTAAAACACGCCTTTATTCAAGGCCGGCAACTGGCGTAGATTAAAATCGCGCACGATGGCGGCTAGGCGGAAATCGAAATGGCGTAACAACCTTTTTCTGATTTCATGGTCGTCCAGTTTCCCGGTACCGTGGGTATTGAGCAGCACGCTGACTGGTCCGGCATGGCCGATGCTGTAGCTCAATTGGACTTCGCATTGCTCGGCCAGACCTGCCGCGACGATGTTTTTCGCGGCGTAACGCGCCGCATATACCCCTACCCGATCGATGCGCGACGGCGACTTGCCGCTCAAGGCCGCACCGCTGTGGCGGGCAAAGCTGCCGTAGGTATCGCTGTCGGTCTTGCGCCCCGTCATGCCTGAATGCACGGTAGGGCCGCTGCGCAGAAAAGGGCCGCTAGGGTTAATGACGATCTTGGTCATATTGTCGGGGCTTATCGGAGACTCGGCGAATACAGGTCCGATCACGTGATGACGCAATTCCTCTTCCATACGCATTTGCGTGGGTGTTTTTTCCGGATTGTCGCAGCCTATGATCAAGGTAATGCTGTGTATACGCTTAGGGGCGCCGTTGACGAATTCCACGCCGACTTGAGTCGTGCAATCCGGCGAAATGTAATCCAAACCGTCCCATACCAAACTCAATCGCCTTGCCAAACCATTGGCCAACGCGATCGGCAAGGGCATCAACTCGCGCGTATGATTACAGGCATAACCGAATAGCGTCGATTGATGCGATACGGTGATCTGATCGATTTCGTCGTCTTCCAAATCCGAGAAATCGGCTTCGCGTATCGATTTTTGCTGCTCGATCAGGCTGGTCACGACGGTACACTCCGCCGCATTGAAATCTTCCGGCCAATACCCTACCGCGTCGATCACCTTACGCGCGGTTTCCGGAATATCGACGACCGCATCGCTGGCGTATCGGGCGGCTAGAAATAATATGTTGCGCGACAACGCGCATTCCGCGGTAATGCGTGCAGTCGGATCCTGCCGTAAAAAAGCGTCAATAATCGCGTCGCTGACGGTATCGCACATACGGTCCGGGTGGCCGGCGGTTACCGACTGAGAGGTAAATATGAAATCGGTAATCATGCCCTGTCCTCTTTAATTGTATTTTGGCTTCCGAATTGTTTAGTCGATTCGTTAATCACCAGCGGCAGACCGGCACCGGCGGCGATGGCCAAAATATCGGCCGGCCCTATCGGCGCCAAGCGCAACAAGCCTCGCAACGACGGTACGCTAACGGCCAATATTTGCAAGGCCACCGAGAATGCTATCGCCTTGTCCAAATACGGATTCGCCTTGCGGTTCTGCGGATTGAATATCGTAGTATGTTCCGAGCGGCTGCGATAGGCTTGCAATAACTGGCTCAGAGTCAGCGCCATGAAGGCGTTGGTGCCGGCTTTCGGCCCCATGCCGTAGCGCATCAGGCTATAACCGTACACGCCCAATGCCCCGGCGCTGATGACGCCGGATTCCCGCAGCAACTTGCCGTATTGCTTGCGGGAAACAATGGGTTCATCGGGGTCGCGCGGCGGCCGCTTCAACACGTCGCCTTCCGGCGGTTCCAGTGCCAGTGCCAGACCGGGAAAAATATCGGTGATCAAGTTAATCCATAGCAATTGCATCGGATTCAAAATTTCAGCGCCGCCGATGACGGCACTGACCAGCATCACCTCGATCTCGCTCAAGTTGGTCGACAGCAAAAAGTGCAAGCTTTTGCGGATATTGTCGTATATCGTTCGGCCCTGCCTGATCGCGGTAATCATCGTCGACAGATCGTCGTCTTCCAAGACCACGTCGGCAATCGAACGCGCCACGTCGCTGCCTTTGTCGCCCAAGGTCACGCCGACGCTGGCGGCTTTCAATGCGGGACCGTCGTTGATGCCGTCGCCGGTCATCGCCACGACTTTGCCGTTCATTTGCAAGGCCTCGACGATCTGCAACTTGTGGGCCGGACTGACCCGCGAGAAGATCGAGGTAGTATTGGCCAAACCGGCTAATACCGATGGCTCGATTTTTTCCAGATGGATGGAATCGACCATTTCCAGAGGCCGGTCTTCCCAATTCAGGCCCAGACGTTTGCCCACGGAATGCGCGGTGGAACTTTGGTCGCCGGTAATCATGACCGTGGCGATGCCGGCGTCGTGGAACTCGCGCATCAAGTCCGCCATGCCCGGCCGCATTTCGTCTTCCATGCCGACCAAGCCCAGCCAAATCAAATCGTCGATGCTGTAGTGCTCCGGATCCGCGACGATCTGATAAGCAACGCCCAGCACCCTCAGCGCATCCGCGCCCAAGCGTTCGTTGCCGGTCAATATCGCATCGCGCTCATCCTCTTTCAATGGTTTGATTTCACCGCCGTCGCGGTGCCATTGACATAAATCCAGCATGGCCAAAGGGCTGCCCTTCACAGCCAACAAATATCGGCCGTCCTCGGCTAAATGCACGGTGACCATGTAAGGCCTGTCTTCGGCCCGGTATTCGGTTTTGATTAACGGATATTGCCGGCGCAAGGCCAGAACGTCTTCGCCGGCATCGATGGCCAATTGCAACAAGGCATTTTCGGTGGACGAGCCGATTAGACTGTTGTCCTGTGCGAGTCGGGATTCGTTACACAGCACCAGTACTTCTATCAAGCGCTTGCTGACCGGGTCGATTTCGTATAAATCGACCGGACTTTCGTTTTGATAAAAGCGGCCCTGCTTGACCTGAACGCCGGTCGACAGGCGCTGCACCGCGACCACGCTCATTTTGTTCAAGGTCAGCGTGCCGGTTTTATCCAGACAAATGACCTGCACCGAGCCCAGGTTTTCTACGGCAGGGAGTTGGCGTATCAACACCTTGCGGCGCTGCATGTCCTTGATACCGAGCGCCAGGGTCGTGGTCGCCACGGCAGGCAAGCCTTCCGGAACCGCCGCCACCGCCAGGGAAATCCCCGACATCAGCATTTCCAGCAGTGGCCGGCCGCGCAAGATACCGACCGCGAACACCACGCCGCAAATCGCCGAGCTGAACAACGCCAACTGCATACCCATCTCGTCGATTTGCTTTTGCATCGGCGTTTCCGGCGTTTGCGCTTCGCCGACCAAATCCTGAATCTTACCGATTTCGGTGTAACGTCCGGTCGCTACCACCATGGCCTTTCCGCTGCCGCCGGTGACCATGGTGCCCATGTAGACCATGTTCAAGCGGTCTCCCAACGCCGTTTCGTTTTTCGCTTGAAAGTTGAAGTCCTTGGAAACCGGCAAACTCTCGCCGGTCAACGGCGATTCGTCTATGCTGAGCCGATTACTCTGCAGCAGCCTGGCATCGGCCGGGATATAACAACCGGGCGCAAGTAGCAACACATCGCCAAGGACCACTTCATGCAGCGGCACTTCCAACGTTTGGCCGGCGCGAACTACCGTGGCTGCGTCGGGGGTCAGTTGCCCTAATGCATTAATGGTCTCCTCGGCCGACTTTTCGGTGAAATAACCGATCACGGCGTTGATACCGACCACGACCGCAATCACAATGGCATCGGCCACACCGCCGGTCGCGATTGAAATGCCTGCGGAAATGCCCAGCATTGCAACCGGAGCCGAGGCGAATTGCTGCAACATCATTTGCAGCGGCGAACGGTTGCGGTATTGCGCCAGCGCGTTAGGGCCATATTGAGCCAGACGATGCGACACCGCGCGCGGCGGCAAACCGTTCTCGTCGCTATCCAGAATCTGCACGACCCGATGACCGGGCAAGGTATGCCAGAAATGCTGGGATTGTGCTTCAAAACCGGCACCGGCGGGGGTTATTTCGGGCTTGGCTTTTTTTCCGGCTTTTTCAGTCCTTGTTTTCTTAGCGGGCCTATCGATTCCATGGCTACGGCGCAGTACAGGCTTACGCAGCTCCGCCTCGAGAAAATTGATAATTTCCCGCAAATAGGTTTCCAAATCCTGTTTGGAAACGTATTCGATTAACAAATTGCCTGTCAGAACATTGGCCCGGACCGAACGTATGTTCTTCAGGCCGGTTAAATGCGCTTCGAGACGGTCTCTAAGCCGTTCGTTGCGGTACAAGCACGGAATTTTCAGACGCCCCCGCCCGGCAACGCTTTCATGGATGACGGTCAGATAGAGTGGTTGTTGCTCGATAATCGGGGTGGCGGCCATATCCATGTAATAAACCATTGATCAGCAGTAAAGCATAAGACCCGCATATTACGAAACAATGACGTTTTTAAAGCCAAGTCGTCAAATTTTAATATTTATCGGATAGGCTATAAGATTTCCTTTATCCGAAGGAAAAAGCTTGTCGATATCTAAACATTTTTATGGAATATCGAACCGAGCTTCGCAAGCGGACTCCGAATCCTTTGTTTCACCCTTTGATGCTAAGCGAACATTTGCTGGACTTTATACGCAGCTTGGATTTGCTAAAAAATCCGATTTATTGGCTAATGCCGTTCGTACCTTGGACACTGTATTTGCAATACGGGGGCGGGCAAACCACGGCATCCATTACATTCGGCAGCGCCGCGCTGGCGTTGATTCCGATGGCAGCACTAATGACCGCGTCAACCGAACAAATCGCCAACCGCGCCGGCGAAACCTTGGGCGGATTTTTAAACGCCACCTTCGGCAACGCGCCGGAATTGATTATTTCGCTAATGGCCCTGAAAGCCGGGCTGCTCGATATGGTCAAAGCGTCCATCGTTGGCGTCATCATGACCAACCTACTGTTCGTCCTTGGTCTGTCCCTGTTGATCGGCGGCCTTTATAACCAGGAACAAAAATTCAACCGGCGCGGGGTGCGGGTCGAACGATCGCTTTTGATGATTGCGGCCATCAGCGTCATCGTCCCCAGCGTTTTCGACAATTTCATTTCGCCCGATACCTACCGGCACGAAATGGCGCTGAACAAAGCGGTGGCCGTGGTGTTATTGGTCACTTACGGCTTTAACCTGCTGTTCACGCTGAAAACCCATCCGCACTATTTTACTCCGAAGAACCCGGAGGAAGCCGTCGAGCAAGATGCGGCGCAGTGGCCGTTGTTGCCGGCCGTCGGCATGTTGATGCTAGCCTCCGTCGTCCTTGCCTTGCTTAGCGAAACATTGGTCGGTTCCATTGAAGAAACCGCCAGACAGTTAGACATGTCCAAAGCGTTTATCGGCGTCATCATCATCGCGTTGATCGGCGGCGCCCCGGAAAGCGTCGCAGCCGTCACGATGGCCAAGAAAAATAAACTGGACCTAACCCTCGGCATCACGGCCGGCAGCAGTATTCAAATCGCATTGTTCGTTGCGCCGGTGCTGGTCTTGAGCAGTTATTATCTTGCGCCAAAACCGATCAATCTGGTAGTTGGCAATGCCGGCATCATGATCGTACTACTACCGGTCTTGATTTTCGCGATGGTGGCGGCCGACGGCAAATCCAACTGGTTTAAAGGAATTCAACTTCTCAGCGTATATTTGTTGATGGCCTTGTTCTGCTATTTTCTGCCGGATCGGCCCGAACTGCCCTTAATCAAGCCGTAACATTCCGCATTTCATATTTCAGCGAGCCGGAATAAAGCCGCCATTAACACGCCTTGTAGCACGGTCTCCGGATAAGCGCACTACTCGTGAAGATCAGTCCGGCTTTGCACGAGCTTCGGATGAACAATTCATTTTTCCGTTTGGCCGATTACTTTGGCATGAAAACAGCGACTCACGCATCGGCGCGGTCGGCATGTTGTCGCCACAATACAAATCTTTGCAATCGGATAAAGACCGCTTTCACACAGTTGTAACATTGCTTATCTAGCATATGTCCGCTACGCAGTCGGTTAGTGTTATTTATAGCGGTACACCATGGCCAAATCCATTCTGGTAAAAATTAAACAGCCCCCTGAAATACTGTTTGCAAAGGCTAGCCAAGAAGCCGCAAACCAGGGTTATGAATTAATCGGCGACGCGGTTAATGACCCGATTACCGGTGCCGGCGTCAGATGCAATGACAAGTTCAGCGGTAACAATGTGTTAATCATGACCATACGCAGCAAACCGGCGTTGCTGTCATGGAATGCGATTGAGCGGAAACTGACCCGTTTTCTAACGGAATAAACATCGCTACCCGCTTATGTCAATTTGGAACAAATACTATTCATCAGTATTTAAACCTCAAGTTGATAGCGCCGAAATCGAGGCGTGGATTAACGAAATCAAGTCCGCGCTGCCCGCGCCGGTTTTCTGGTTGCTGGGCAAAACCCAATCCGGCAAAACCTCATTGATCCGCGCCTTGACCGGCGATAGCCGCGCCCAAATCGGTAACGGCATGCAAGCCTGTACCCGCTCGGCATTCGTCTACGATTTTCCTAACAGCGAAAACTGCCTACTCAAGTTTTTGGATACCCGCGGCTTAGGCGAAATCGATTACGACCCCAAAGCCGACATTGACGTTTTCCAGGAGCAGACTCACGTCATCCTCGTCGTCGTCAAAGCCATGGATCATGCCCAGCATGCGGTGATCGACGCGTTGCGGAAAGTTCTAAAAAACAAACCGGATTGGCCGGTCGTCGTCGTTCAAACCACCTTGCACGAAGGCTATCCCGATCAGGCTTTCGAACATATCGCGCCCTATCCCTTCCAGGGCGAGGTGTGGCCTCAGAGCGTACCGGCCGATTTGAAACGTTCCTTGCTGGCTCAACGAGAATTGTTCAAAGGCATCGATGCCCGTTTCGTTGCGATCGATTTCACGTTGCCCGATGATCTTTATCAACCGACCTATTACGGCTTGGAAGCCTTATCGCAAAGTCTGGAACAGGTTCTGCCGCACGGCATGACGGCTCTGTTGCATCATATGCACGAATTGCGGCAAGAACTTTACGGCATTTACGAGCGGGCCGCGATGCCGCATATCCTGTCCTACTCGGCCTTAAGCGGCGCAATCGGCGCCGTGCCCTTTCCGTTGGTCGATATCCCCTTGGTCACCGCGCTGCAAATGAAGATGCTGCATACCTTGGCATCGATTTACGGCTATCCGCTGAACGCCGAACATTTTGCCGAAATCAGCGGTGCCTTGGGCATCAGTTTTTTAACGAACTGGGGACGCCGGGAAGCCATCAAATTGATTCCCGCCTTCGGCGCGCCGATCTCGGCTGTCCTGACGGCGGCCACTACCTATGCGCTTGGAAAAACCCTGTTATTTTACTTCCAAAGCAAGCGCGACGGCTTGACGCTGGACAAGCGGCATTTCCAGCCTATCTATGAGCAGCAATTCGATGCCGGAAAACGGCTGATGAAAAAATACATCAAACATCTGCCGAATAACGGAGCGCCATGAACATCGACAAGCGCTGGCGCATGGTTATTGCCGCATTGTTTTTACCGATTGCGATTCCTTTTTCGGCAGGCGCCTATTGGTTGTGGAAGAGCCATTGGCTGGTCTGGTGGCTGTTGACTTCCGCGTTTTTAGCATCAACAGCCTGGGCGGCTAGCCGCCTTTCCAAACGCATGCGCCCTGAGCCGGAATGGCTGGATATCTCGCAAAACATCACATGGACGCCGCAAAGCAAACAAGCCTGGGCACGGGTGGAGGCTGTTTCGTTGATCGAACGCAACGCCGACCACGACTTGAGCGACAGCAGGTTTTATTTGCAAACCCTGACCAAGGTCATGAACGATGTCGCCGAAGTCTATTATCCGGGGCAAAAGCAAGCGATTTTGGAAATTAAAATTCCCTATTTATTGAAAGTCATCGAAGTGCTTGCAAAAGAGTTGCGCATCAACTTCACCGAAAATGTGCCCGGCAGCCATATCTTTTCCATCAACGACTTAAGCAAAGGCCATAGAATCGCCAGCAAGGGGCGCGAACTTTACCGTATGTTTAGAATCCTTACCGCCGGTATCGATCCCATTTCGGCGGTCATTCGGGAGCTCAATGCATTTGCGAATAGCAATTTAATTTCCGAATCGGCCGACGATATCAAGCGCTGGCTGATCGACGCTTACGTTAAAAAAATCGGCTATTACGCGATCGAGCTATATAGCGGTCATCTGAATCTGGATGACGAAGCTTTCAGCAGGCCGACCCGGCAAACCCGGCATGAAATCGACAAATTAGCGCGGAAGGAAAAATCGGTTAACGGCGAGCCTTATCGCATGCTGGTAATGGGGCAAGCCAATGCCGGTAAAGCCAGTCTGGTCAACGCGCTGGCCGACCGCCGATTAGCCGTTGTCGATGCGGCCTCCAGCCGCTTGGACCGTCAAACTTATTTTCTGCAGCGGGATATTTTCCCGTCGACGCTGATTGTGAGTTGTCAGCGTTATCACGAGCTGCAATCCGTGAAAGAGCGGAAATCTCTGATTAAAAAAGTCGAAAGAAGCGATCAGGTCATCGTCATGATTTCAGCCATCAATCCGGCTTTCAAAATCGACAAAGCCATTCTGGATAATATCAAGCAAATGAGTAATGCCCCACGCATCATCGTTGCGCTGACTCAGATCGACAAACTGCGCCCGCTACGGGAATGGAATCCACCCTACGACCTGACGACCCCGTGTTCGCCAAAAGCGGAAACGATCAGACACTTCATGATCAACCTGGCGCAGCAACTGGCTATCGACGTCGAACAAATCGTGCCGCTATGCTTGCGTCCGGGCCAAATCTATAACTGCGAGGAGCGGTTGATTCCCGAGATATTGCAGCAATTCAATCAAGAAGCGGAAGAAAGACGTTATAACCGTTGTCTGAGGAATTATCGCCGTAATGCGGCAAAGAGAAAATTAATCCGGCAAATGTACAATGCCGGTTACTTTATGTCGAAAATGGGGTTGCAGCGCCTGAATAAGCGGCAAACGGCGACGGACCAAGACAAAAAAAACAGCGGAACGGGTTAACAAACCGGCTCCGCTGATCGATTAGAAAGGCGATCTATGCACTCGCTACAGCGTCAACTATCGTTTCATGTTGTTTAGCATCGAAATCTTTTACCGCGGACTCCAAGCCCTCATGCAAGCCTTTACGAACAGCTCCGTTTTCCGGGAAAATTTTTCCAACGACCAAAGCGGCATAAACAACGCCGTAAGCCACGCCATAACATGTGCCGAAAACCACTCGGTCCGCAATTTTAGCTGGGGCGACGGCCACATTGGCAGCGGCTTTTTTAGCCGCCGTGGAACCTTTCCTGATGGCCTTAACCGCTGTTTTTTTCAAATTCGGCTTGCCTTCAGTAACCACCTCGCCTTCGACGCTTTCTATATTTTCAGTGTTCATATCATGCCTCCCAACTTAACGTGCAAAAAAGAATACTTGTCTCACAACGAAGTATATCGATTTTCCCTTAACAATCAATTATTTCAATAGCACAAAACTTGCTTGCAAAATAACAATTCAGTTCGAGAACGATTGTATCGGATAGCGGGGCAATAAGCAGTTGCGGGAGTCACTTTTACATGAAAAACTTCGAATCGCGTTCCTGGCTCGATCAATGGCTCAGGACCATTGCCATGTTGGTCGGTTTAGCTATTTCGCAAGGCTGTGTTTCGCCGATTGCGCTCGATTATGCGGTGATGGCCTATGACCAGACCACAACGGAAATTCAATCCAAACAATTGTTGTTAAACATTGCCCGCGCGCATCAACATCAGCCGTTGCATTTTACCGGCGTATCCAATATTGCCGCTACTTTTAACTTTCAGTTTAACGCCGGCGCCACGCCGGCTTTTACCGGGGAATCCGGTTCCTTAATGACGCCGATATTCGGCGGCACCGTCTCCGAAAACCCCACGATCAGCATCGTGCCGATGGAGGGCGAAGAGTTTACCCGGCGTTTGCTGACGCCGCTACAAGAAAACAAGTTAACCATGCTGTTAAGGCAAGGAGCCGATGTTGACTTGATATTACGGCTTCTTGCAGGCGAACTTCGCGTATCCGGGGCTAAGCGGGAAAGCGTTTACAACAATCGTCCCAAAGATGCCCGAGGCTATCGTTACTTTCGCCAGATAGTCGCGCACTTGTCGTCCATTCAAGACCGCCGCGCGTTATTTATCGAACCCCTGTTGTTTGAGAAAGCCTGGCGTCTTTCGAAGGAATCCATGCCCGCCGACCGCTTAATCGAGTTGCAACAGGACTTCGACATCGATCACGACATCCGAAAAAATGAATACCTAATCAAGAAAAAAGTCACGGGGCATATCATCCTGACCAATTACGACCCGCAACAACTGAGCAACGAAGAACGCATAGCCCTTAACGAAGAGGCTGATCAAGGTGCGTTTAACGACGTTATGGTAGACATTCGTCCGGAATTTCCAGGCGGCGAATTACCCGTACATGGATTTTTTCGGCTGAGGAGTTTTTACAATATCTTAAATTTCATCGGCAGGGATATCGAAGACGAACCGGAAATCGATATCGAGATAAACCCTAAAACCCCGCATGTATACGAAAACCCTACTCATACTCTGGCGATAATCGCCTCCGAAGAGGAACCCGACGGCGCGGATATCACCGTTAAATATGGCGACAAATATTACGCGGTGATGCCGGAATCGGATTATCCATGGAATCGGGAGGGCTTTCGTCTGTTACATCAGGTTTTCCAAATGACCATGTCGGAATTACCTAGGCAAGGCGTGCCAAGCATCACAATATCGAAATGAGTAACTCGGAATAAGCGTAAACATTGTGGGAAGCGACGGCGCACGGCGGAAGACTAACAATCAAACAAGCAAAATCATCGCCTAACACACCTGCGATTTTGCCGCCGCCACTCATAACTTCCTCAAAAACGCCAACTTTTCCTTGATCTTGATCTCCAATCCGCGTTCGACGGGAAAATAATAGCGATTCCCTTTCAACTGCTCAGGAAAATAGTTTTCCCCGGCAGCATAGGCATGAGTTTCGTCGTGGGCGTAGCGATACTCGGCGCCGTGGCCCAATTCCTTCATCAATTTGGTCGGCGCATTGCGCAGATGAACAGGCACTTCCAACGAGCCGCTGCTTTTGGCATCGGCCATCGCCGCCTTGTAAGCCACGTAGACGGCATTGCTCTTGGGCGCACAGGCTAAATACACGACGGCTTGCGCCAGCGATAACTCGCCTTCCGGACTGCCTAAACGTTCGTAGGCATGCGCCGCGTTCAAGGCCAATTCCAAGCCGCGCGGGTCGGCATTGCCTATGTCTTCGGAAGCCATGCGCACCAACCGGCGCGCGATATACAAAGGGTCGCAGCCGCCGTCCAGCATCCGGCAAAACCAATAAAGAGCGGCATCGGGATCGGTACCTCGCACCGATTTATGCAAGGCTGAAATCTGGTCGTAAAAAATGTCGCCGCCTTTGTCGAAGCGGGCGGCATGACCTTGCAGCACCTCGTCCAGAATCTCTCGGCTGACCACCTCGCGCCCGTCCACGGTTTCGGCCAAATCGGCGGCTATCTGCAAAATATTCAGACAGCGGCGGGCGTCTCCGTCGGCCGCTTTCGCAATCAAACTCAACACCTCGGGCTCGATAGTCAAGTTGCGCCCGCCCAAGCCGCGCTGTTTGTCGGCCAGCGCATTTTTCAGCAGTTCGACCAAGGCATCCGGTTCGATGCTGCGCATCACATAGACCCGCAAGCGTGACAACAAGGCATTGTTCAATTCGAAGGACGGGTTTTCAGTCGTGGCCCCGAATAAAATGATGGCCCCGCTTTCGATGGGTGCCAGCAAGGAATCCTGTTGGCTCTTGGAAAATCGGTGTATCTCGTCGATGAATACCACGGTATTCAGATTTTGAGTCAACTTGACCTGTTCCGCTTCAGCGACAGCGGCCCGGATTTCTTTGACGCCGGCCATCACCGCCGACAATTCGATAAAATGACAATGCGCATTAGCCGCAATGATTTTGGCTAAGGTAGTCTTGCCGACGCCGGGCGGCCCCCAAAACACCAACGAATGCGGCACGCCTTGTTCAATGGCCGCACGCAACGATTTACCCTTGGCCAATAAATGTTGCTGGCCAATGAATTCATCCAATGTCGCAGGCCGCATTCTGGCGGCCAACGGCGCATCGGAGTTTGCAAGAAATGCGGAGGTTTTTGTCGTCATCGGGTAAAACTGATAGGCATTAACGCCTTTTTTCATTAAAATTAGCGGTTATTTTATTGATTCTGATGCCGGATTGACATGGATTTAAAATTCTTAGACTTCGAACAGCCTATCGCCGAACTGCAAGCCAAAATCGAAGAGCTGCGCAAGGTTGAGCTAGACAACAATTTCGACATTTCGGAAACGCTAAAACAGCTTGAGCAAAAATGCGAAATGCTGACCGAAAGTATTTTCAGCGATCTGTCGGATTGGCAGATTTCGCAATTGTCTCGTCATCCGGGCCGTCCGTATACGCTGGATTACGTCAAATTGATATTCACCGATTTTCACGAATTGCACGGCGATCGTACTTACGCCGACGACCCTGCCATTGTTTGCGGCCTAGCGCGGCTCGAAGGCCAACCTATCGCCGTCATCGGCCATCAAAAAGGCCGCGACACCAAAGAGAAAATTTACCGTAACTTCGGCATGCCGCGTCCGGAAGGCTATCGGAAAGCGCTGCGCGTGATGAAATTGGCCGAGCGTTTTCATTTGCCGATCATTTGCCTGATCGACACACCGGGAGCCTACCCCGGCATCGGCGCCGAGGAGCGGGGCCAAAGCGAAGCGATTGCACGAAACCTGTTCGAAATGTCCAAGCTGCGCACCCCGGTCATATGCACCGTAATCGGCGAAGGCGGATCCGGCGGCGCGCTGGCAATAGGTGTCGGCGACCGTCTATTGATGCTCGAATATAGCACGTATGCGGTGATTTCACCGGAAGGCTGTGCGTCGATTTTATGGAAAAGCGCCGACAAGGCCCAATTGGCGGCTGAAGCCATGGGCATTACCTCGGACCGCGTGCGCGAACAAGGCTTCTTAGACGAAGTGATCCGCGAACCGATCGGCGGCGGCCATCGCAATTTCGAGAAAGTGGCGTTGAATCTACGCGAAGCCTTGCTGCGCCATTTGGACGAGCTGAGTCAGGAAGCCTCAAACATGGATGCCATGCTGGAAAAACGCTATTACCGTATCATGCGTTTCGGCTCATTTATCGAAGAACCTGTCAAATAAGCCGGCATTATCTTAATTTCATTAAAAGGCCGCTAATCCCGGCCTTTTTAATCCAGTGCTCAATTTCGAATCGATAGCTCGGTATATTCCTCAAACTTCCGGAAAAATCTATATCGGCTACAGCGGCGGCATCGATTCGCAAGTTTTACTGCATCTTTGCGCACAGCACCCCCTTCTACGCGGCAAAATCGTCGCCGTTTATGTCGATCACGGCTTGCAAGCGGCGGCGAGCGACTGGGGCGAACATTGCCGCCTGCAAGCGCAGCTTTTCGGGGTGCCGTTTCGTCGTATCAAAGTCGATGCAACTCCGAAAAACGGCGAAAGTCCGGAAGCTGCCGCCCGTAACGCCCGTTACCAAGCCTTACGCCCCTTATTACAATCCGAAGATCTGTTACTACTGGCGCAACACCGAGAAGACCAGTTGGAAACCGTATTGCTGCAATTATTCCGCGGCGCCGGCGTGCAAGGCTTGGCCGCGATGCCGACTTCCTGCGGATTCGGCCTCGGCAAGATGATGCGCCCCTTGCTCGACACGCCCAAAGCCGATATTCAGGCCTATGCGCAATTGCACGAACTGGAATGGGTGGAAGACCCCAGCAACTGCACCCACGACTTCGACCGGAACTATTTACGCCATGCCGTCATTCCCTTATTGAAACAACGTTGGCCGTCGCTGGACAAGACGGTTGCCCGTAGCGCCGCGCATTGCGGCGAAGCGGCCTCGCTGCTGGATGACTGGGGCCGACAAATGCTCTCGCAACTCGCCGATCCCGGCAGCAAAACCCTGGCGCTCGATAAGCTAAGCGGTTTCAGCGACGCCCAACGCAATTGGCTGATTCGGCTTTGGCTGCAATCCTTCGGACTAAAACCGCCTAGCCTAGCTTTATTGCAAAACATCAAGAAACAATTGATTGAAACCGGTCCCGACGCCGATCCGCATATTTCGATCCAGGGCCGTGTATTGAAAAAATATCGGCATCAATTATATTGCTTGACACCCAACTGCTTGTTAAAACCCGCGAGCGAATACATGTGGCCGCAAGCGCAATTGACGGTTTTATTGACAAACGGTTACACGCTAACTCGCGTATCGTCGTCGTCGGGCATCGATCAGCGGCTGTGGCATAGCGGTAAAATTACCCTGAAACCGCGTCATGGCGGCGAAAAAATAAAACTGCCCGGCCGTGATGGACATCATTGCTTGAAAAAGCTTTATCAGGAAGCCGCTGTTCCGCCATGGGAAAGAGACGCCCGCCCTCTGCTTTATCTGGATGGCCGCCTGGCCGCGGTACCCGGCTTATGCATAGCCGAATGGGCTTATACTCCGTCTCCGGCCATATGCTATAGCCTGACTTGGCAACCGGCCGAAAACATGTGAAGATTTCCGGACATCAATAGCTGGAGGCGCGAGATGCTAATGGTCCCCGAAATATTACAAGTCGCCATTGTCGGTATGATGATCGTGATCCCGACCATACTGATCTACAAAAGAGCCGGTTTCAGTCCTTATTGGGCGTTATTGGTGTTTTTGCCCGGCTTCGGCCTACTGATCATTTTCCTGCAATTGGCCTTCACGCCTTGGCCTAATGCCAAGCAGGAGAACGAACTATGATGCTGTTTTATTTTCTGGTGATTTTGTTCAGCCTATTCATACTGTGGCTGGGTTATAAAATCCTGCTAAAAGCGGGATTGGATGGCTGGTGGACGTTAACGCTATTGGTGCCCGTGGTCAACATCATCATGATTTGGGTATTCGCTTTCTGTCATTGGCCCAATTTGCGTCAAAACGCAAAGCAAGATTTATTAAGGTAAGACATCACAAACATTTTTGTCAGTCATAGAATTAAAAAGGCAAATTAGCAATAAAACTGTTAAAATTCGGGTCTTTTCCGACCCCCCTGCTATTCGCTAATCCGGGCGCATAACATTCATGACAAAATTCATTTTTATCACCGGCGGCGTGGTGTCATCTTTGGGAAAAGGCATCGCCGCTTCATCGCTGGCTGCAATTCTGGAAGATCGCGGCCTTAAAGTCACCATCACCAAACTCGATCCTTACATCAACGTTGATCCCGGCACCATGAGCCCGTTTCAACACGGCGAAGTGTTCGTCACCGAAGACGGCGCCGAAACCGACTTGGATCTTGGCCATTACGAGCGGTTTTTGAAAACCACGATGACCAAGAAAAACAACTTCACCACCGGTAAAGTCTACGAACAGGTCTTGCGCAACGAGCGCAAAGGCGAATACCTGGGGGCAACGGTACAAGTCATTCCGCACATCACCGACGAAATCAAGCGCCGGGTCTACGATAGCGCCGAAGGCAAGGACGTGGCGCTGATCGAAGTCGGCGGCACGGTCGGCGACATCGAATCTCTGCCTTTTTTGGAAACCATACGGCAAATGGGCGTGGAATTAGGCCGCGACCGCGCCGTCTTTATCCATCTGACCTTGGTGCCTTATATCAAATCGGCCGGCGAACTGAAAACCAAACCGACCCAGCACTCGGTCAAGGAATTACGCACTATCGGCATCCAACCGGACATTTTGATCTGCCGATCCGAGCAGCCCATTCCCGCCAGCGAGCGTAAAAAAATCGCGTTATTTACCAACGTCCCGGAAAAAGCCGTTATTTCCGCTTTCGACGCCGACACGATCTACCGCATCCCGCTGTTGCTGCGCGATCAGGGCTTGGACGACTTGGTGGTCCATCAATTGCGCCTGGACGTACCGCCGGCCGATTTAAGCGCCTGGGAAAAAGTCGTCGACGGCCTGACCCATCCGGACGACGAAGTCAGCGTTGCCATCGTCGGCAAATACGTCGATCATAGCGACGCGTACAAATCTTTGAACGAAGCGCTGCTGCATGCCGGCATCCATACCCGGCACAAGGTAGAGATTAAATACGTCGACTCCGAAACCATCGAAGCGGAAGGCACCTCGCAGTTGAAAGACGTCGACGCCATCCTGGTGCCGGGCGGATTTGGCGAACGCGGGGTGGAAGGCAAAATTTCGACGGTGCGCTTTGCCCGGGAAAACAGAATTCCTTACCTGGGCATTTGCCTGGGGATGCAGTCCGCCGTGATCGAATTTGCCCGCAACGCCGCCGGCCTGGAAGGCGCGCACAGCACTGAATTCCTGCCCAAAAGCCCGCACCCGGTCATCGGTTTGATCACCGAATGGATGGATGAAGCCGGCGAACTGGTCACCCGCGACGAAGACTCGGACCTAGGCGGCACGATGCGGCTAGGGGCGCAAAAATGCCGGTTGAAGTCGGATTCCTTGGCGTTCGAACTGTACCAAAAAGACGTCATCACCGAACGGCATCGCCATCGCTACGAATTCAACAACCAATACCTGAAACAATTGGAAGCCGCCGGCATGCGATTTTCCGGCAAATCCTTGGACGGCCGTCTGGTGGAAATTGTGGAATTACCGGATCATCCTTGGTTTCTGGCCTGCCAGTTCCATCCGGAATTTACCTCCACCCCTCGCAACGGCCACCCTTTGTTCTCAGGCTTCGTCGAAGCGGCGGCTAAACATAAAAAACAAGGTACCTCATGAAATTATGCAATTTTGAAGTCGGCCTCGATCAGCCATTCTTCCTGATCGCCGGCACCTGCGTGATCGAAAGCGAGCAAATGTCGCTGGATACCGCCGGCAAACTGAAGGAAATTACCGGTGAGTTAGGCATTCCGTTCATTTATAAATCGTCCTTCGATAAAGCCAACCGTTCTTCGATGAGCAGTTTCCGCGGCCTAGGCTTGGAAACCGGCCTGCAAATTCTGGAAAAGGTCAGGCAACAAATCGGCGTCCCTGTTTTAACCGACGTACACGAAGACACCCCTTTGGCTGAAGTCGCGGATGTGGTTGACATCATGCAAACCCCAGCCTTTCTTTGCCGTCAGACCAATTTCATCCAAAGCGTCGCAGCCCAAGGCAAACCGGTCAACATCAAGAAAGGCCAGTTCATGGCGCCGTGGGACATGGGTAACGTGGTCGCCAAGGCCAAAGCCACCGGCAACGAACTCATCATGGTCTGCGAACGCGGCGTATCGTTTGGTTATAACAATTTGGTTTCCGACATGCGCTCGCTGGCTGTGATGCGCGACACCCAATGTCCGGTCGTATTCGACGCCACACACTCGGTACAATTACCGGGCGGGCAAGGCAGTTGTTCCGGCGGCCAGCGCGAACACGTGCCGGTATTGGCCAGGGCGGCAACTGCTGTCGGTATTGCCGGCATTTTCATGGAAACCCACCCGAAACCGGAAGAAGCGCTCAGCGACGGCCCGAACTCCTGGCCGCTGCATCGCATCAAAGAACTGCTAGAAACCTTGCAAGCCATTGATCGTGCTGTAAAATCGGGTCCGTTCATCGAAAATACGTTATAACCTTAACCGAATTGCCATGGCCAAGATCACTCAGTTATCGCAGCTTGATTTATCGGCTCGCTATAGCTATGCCGATTATTTGACTTGGCAATTAGATGAGACTATCGAGCTGATCAGGGGCAAAATTTCGCTGATGACGCCGGCGCCGAATGTCAATCATCAACGGTTATCAATTTACCTAAGCAGTCATGTGTTCATGTATTTCGAACATAAGCCCTGCCAAGTTTTTTCCGCCCCGTTCGACGTTCGTTTGTATGACCGCCGGAAATCCATTCTCGCCAGCAAGGACATCTTCACCGTCGTCCAGCCCGACATTTGCGTCATTTGCGACCCTGACAGACTGGACGAGCAAGGCTGCAACGGAGCACCGGACTGGATTATCGAAATTGTGTCCAAAGGAAGCTCCCAAAAGGATGCCCAAATTAAACATGCGCTGTATGCGGAAGCCGGCGTAAACGAATATTGGCTGGTGTTTCCTTATGAAGCGCTGATTCAGCAATTCGTTTTGCACGAGTCCGGTCAATACCGATTGAAAGTCAGCTTTGCCGGTGACGACCAAGCCGCATCGCATTTGTTTCCGGACCTGAAAATCGATTTAACCGAATTATTTAAAGACAATTAACCTTCACACCCATCTCTCGGAGTAAATAAAACCTATGAGTAGAATCGTCGATGTAAAAGCAAGAGAAATTCTGGATTCGCGCGGCAACCCCAGCGTTGAGGCCGAAGTTTACTTGGATTCCGGCATCGTCGGCAGCGCGATGGTGCCTTCCGGCGCCTCGACCGGCGAACGCGAAGCCATCGAATTGCGCGACGGCGACAAGTCGCGCTTTTTGGGCAAAGGCGTTCTGACTGCCGTCAATAACGTCAACACCGAAATCCGCGAAGCCGTGGTCGGCATGGATGCCAACAAGCAAGAATTGCTCGATCAAAAAATGATCGAATTGGACGGCACCAATGCCAAAAGCCGTTTGGGCGCCAATGCAATTCTAGGCGTTTCGATGGCCGCCGCTCGCGCCGCCGCTCAAGAAGCCGGCAAACCGCTATATCAATTCATGAATAAAAGCGGCGAATTCGTCATGCCGGTACCGATGATGAACATCATTAATGGCGGTTCTCACGCCGACAACAGTGTCGATTTACAGGAATTCATGATTCTGCCGGTGGGCGCGCCTACTTTCCGCGAAGCCATTCGTTACGGCGCTGAAGTATTCCACAATTTGGCAAAAGTATTGAAAAGCAAAGGCATGGCGACCACCGTCGGCGACGAAGGCGGTTTCGCGCCCAACCTGCGTTCCAACGAAGAAGCCATCGAAGTGATCCTGGAAGCGATCGAAAAAGCCGGCTACAAAGCGGGCCAAGACATCTACCTTGGCATGGACGCGGCCGCTTCCGAATACTTTAAAGACGGCAAATACGTATTGTCCGCGGAAGGCCGCAGCTTTACATCCGAAGAAATGATCGACTTCCTGGCTGCCTGGGTGGACAAATACCCTATCATCTCTATCGAAGACGGCTTGGACGAAAACGACTGGGACGGCTGGAAACTGCAAACCGAAAAACTGGGCGGCAAAATCCAATTGGTCGGCGACGACTTGTTCGTAACCAATCCCGCCATACTGAAAGAAGGCATCGAAAAAGGTATTGCCAACTCCATCCTGATCAAAGTCAACCAAATCGGCACATTGACCGAAACCTTGGCGGCTATCGATATGGCTAACGCGGCCGGATACAGCGCCGTGGTTTCTCACCGTTCCGGCGAAACCGAAGATACCACCATCGCCGACCTGGTGGTCGCGACAGGTACCGGTCAAATCAAAACCGGTTCATTGAGCCGTTCCGACCGTGTCGCCAAATACAACCGTTTGATGAAAATCGAAGACGAATTGGGCGGCAAAGCTCGATACGCCGGCCGTAGCGCGTTCAAAATGCTGGGCTAAGATCGCACCATCCGGGTTATGTCTTAACGCATAACCCGGCCTTAATCGAGAGACTGCTATTAAATATAACATCGCCCTCATTATCGGTCTGATCATTCACTTCCAATACCGGTTGTGGTTTGGTGACGCCAGTGTTTCGCAAATCAACGAATACCGCGAACGTCTGACTGATCTGAACAAGGAAATTCAGGAAAAAAAAGACCGCAACGACTCGCTATACGCCGAGGTTTTAGACCTGCGCCGCGGCTTGGAAACCATAGAGGAACGCGCCCGTTACGAGTTGGGCATGATCAAAGAAAACGAAACCTTCTTTCAGGTGCTTGAGTAGCGCATGAATCAATCCATCCAATGCTGGGCCGTGGTGCCCGCGGCCGGCGTCGGCAAGCGCATGCAGGCCGATCGCCCCAAACAATACTTACCCTTGGCGGGAAAAGCCGTCATCGAACATACACTATCGAGATTACTGGACTCCGGCGCGTTTACAGCAGTAGCCGTAGCCATTTCCGCCGAAGACCCCTACTGGCCCGAACTGAACATCTCTAAACACCCCAACGTGATTACCGCGCCCGGCGGCAAGGAACGCGCCGATTCGGTGTTGTCTGCGCTGAAAGCGCTTGAAGGAAAAGCGGCGGAAAACGATTGGGTGCTGGTGCACGATGCCGCCCGCCCCTGCTTAACCGCCGGCGACATTCATCGGCAGATCGCTACACTGATTAACGACCCAGTCGGCGGCATTTTAGCCTTGTCTTCGCACGACACTTTAAAAGACGTCGAAGGCGACACCATCAACGCCACCATAGACCGAAAACGTATCTGGCGCGCCTTGACTCCGCAAATGTTTAAATACGGTATGTTACGGGATGCCTTGCAGCAAACTGAAGGCAATCCTGCCATCACCGACGAGGCAAGCGCATTGGAACTTTTGGGCCATAAACCCAAGATCGTCGAAGGCCGCCCGGACAACATCAAAATCACCCGCCCGGAAGACCTGGCGTTGGCGGAATTTTATATGGAGCAACAAGCATGATACGAGTAGGCATGGGTTACGACGTCCATCGTTTCACGGACGGCCACCACATCATTTTGGGCGGCGTCATAATTCCTTACGAAAAAGGCCTGGAAGCCCATTCCGACGGCGACGTGGTATTGCATGCCTTGGCCGACGCCATCCTGGGCGCGGCGGCGCTGGGCGACATCGGCAAGCATTTTCCCGATACCGACCCCGAATTCAAAGGCGCCGACAGCCGGGTATTGCTGCGCCACGTCTATAAAATCGTGCAGGATAAGGGCTACAAACTGGTCAATGCCGATATTACCATCATCGCCCAGGCCCCGAAAATGCTGCCGCATGTACCCGGCATGCGCGCCAATATCGCCGAGGATTTGGCCGTCGATGTCGACTTCATCAACGTCAAAGCCACCACCACCGAAAAACTAGGCTTTGAAGGCCGCAAAGAAGGCATTGCTGTCCAGGCTGTGGTACTGATCGAAAAGTGACCGAATACTCGTTGCCGGAATGGCCCTGCGCCTTTGGCGGCCCGGCCGGAAGCGGAGAGATCAAAACCGAGCCCGACGATTTCGTCGTCGAAGAAGTACTGCCGTTCGCGCCGGAAGGCAGCGGCGAGCATGTGTTTTTACAGATCGAAAAAACCGGCGAAAACACCGAGTACATCGCCCGGCTATTGGCGCGCCATGCCGGCGTTCGGCAGCGCGACGTCGGATTCGCCGGCTTGAAAGACCGCCACGGCCGTACCCAACAATGGTTCAGCGTTTGGTTGCCCGGACTAGTCGATCCCGATTGGTCCTTGTTGGAAAACCCAGGATTGAAAATTCTGGCCGCCGTCCGCCATGCCCGTAAATTGAAACGAGGCGTACTGGCGGGCAATCGGTTCCGAATCCGAATACGCAACTGGCAAGGCGACAGTGCCGCCTGCGAACGGCAACTGCAAGCCATCAAAAACAACGGATTCCCGAATTACTTCGGCGAACAACGTTTCGGCCACCACGGTCGCAACGTCGAAAATGCGGTGGCAATGTTTCAAGGCGCAAGGGTCAGGCGCGAACAGCGCGCGATTTATTTATCCGCGGCCCGCTCTTACTTATTTAATTCAATCTTGGCCGAACGCGTCAAATCACAAACATGGAATCAGGCGATTCCCGGCGATCTAATGCAATTAAACAACAGCCATAGTTTTTTCCAAGCGCAGACTGTCGACACCGCTTTGAATACACGCGTCGAAACCGGAGACGTACATCCTACCGGCGCGTTATTCGGCAAAGGCAAATTGCCAGCCGACACCAAAGCCTTGACGATGGAACAGCGCATAATCGCTCATTATTCGGAGTTGACCGACGGTTTGTTGAAATCGGAGCTGGAAGCCGACCGGCGTGCCTTACGGGTCATGCCGCAACATCTGGCTTGGCAGTTCGGAAACGACCAAACCTTGAGCCTATCGTTTACGCTGCCGGCAGGTAGCTATGCAACCGCATTGTTGCGGGAAATCGTTGCAACCCGCCTAACCCCGGCCCAGCGAAATGCCCGCGACTCGGTCGCCTGATCGGGCATTTCGCCGTTGCGGCCGGTATTAAGCACTAAAGTCAGTCGCAGTCGATTTTCAGCGAGCTAATTTTATTGCGAAAATTAAAGTCGCTCAGATCGTGAACCTTCGATTTCTCGTCGAATATCAGCTCGCTATCCTCTTTGGCGTCCTGCTCGCTAAGCCCCATGGAATTCAACAGTTCCGAATGTTTATGCGCGTCCATCAACGTCAGTTTAAAATCCGGATTCTCGAAAACCGTGACCTTGGCGCTCGGCCCGACTTTGAGGCTACCGATGCGTTTTTCCCAATTTTTCCCTTGTACACTTGTCAAATTATCGAGTTGTATCGGCCCTTCTAAACGAAAATGCTCACCCCCATACTGGCTATCTTCGAAAAACTCGGCCCAACAGTCTTTATCCTTAGCATACGCGGCAGTACTCGCTGCCAACACCAGTCCTCCTAAAACTAACGGTTTGATTGGGCCCAATACCAATTTAATTCTGTTCATTGTTATTCTCCCTTTCTAAAATTAATCGGATTGTCTCTCGCCGGCCGGGTTAGGACAGCCTTAAAAGAGACAGAATCAATATATAAAAAATTCAAATTGATGCTATTTACGCCGAATTAATAACGGTTCGAACGGTTATTAGTACTCCTTAGCCATTCGATATGCAAGCCGTATCGCCGAAGGTGCTAAAGATCAGTCTTGCTAAGACCCAAAACCAAGTTCAACCGAATTAGCGCTTCCGCTGGTTACACGGCGGAATCTATCCGGATAAACAACTGTAAAGCGGACTCATCCCGGAATATGAATGGGATGATTGCTCGGAAGCAACGTGCGACATCTTAAATAAGGGATCAAAAATCGGCCATAGGTTGCAGATACGTCATAAAGTCGGATGCATCGCACCCACATCTGCCGGCGAGCTTTGAATGTCGCGAACGGTTCGGCTGGCTGCGATTGTTGTGAGTTGCGTGTTAAACCGTTTTCCTTCAGCATCAAGCTCAATCGCTTCCAAAAGCTATATTACCCCCAGGAAAACCTAACTACTGACCGTCTTGCGAATGCTTGCCGGCATCCGCATGACGTTGACTCATTTGATAAACTTTTCTGTCAGTATAAAAAACCTGATCTGACGAGCTGCCTACAGAATTGAGTCGTTGCGCATGAGTAAGTTTGATCTCAAAATGCTCGCCGTATAGCGCCGATATTTCACTGTCTATCTTAGTTGCATGCTGCCCGCTATCTTTTGCAACATCTTCAACTGTAAGCAGAAATATCCCCACGTCGTCCTCAATCAGCGTCCGAAGTTGCGTGACATATTGCCCGCGGACAGCTTCCGGCAGCGCTGTCAGCGCGGCTCTATCGAATACACTGTCGATACGTCCCAGCCGATGTTTTTGCAACGAGAAAAAATCACCACACCAGATGACAATTTCACCCGACTGCCAACAGGTAAAATTACCATGACGCGTTTTTTTAACTTTCAAATGATTTTCGTCGAAAAATGCTTTAACGGCTATGGGGCTTAGTTCGATACCTATTACCCTATGCCCTTGCTCTGCAAGCCATAGCATATCCAGGCTCTTACCGCACAACGGAACCAGTATCCGGCTACTTTTTTTCAAGTGTTGGTTGTGCCAATACCGTGTTAACAGCGGATTAACGACTATCTGATGAAATTCTTCCGTGCAATCTTCCCACCACATTTGCAACCAGAGCGGATTATCCTGACGTTTATTGGTATCAGCCGATGGTTTTGCTGACTGTGTTTGGTCAGGTGTACTTGTCATGAATAGCCTATGTCATAAAGTGAACAAAACTTACTACTTTAGGTCGACCTGCGTCCGAGGTAACTTTACAGAAGGCATGGCTCCTCTGCCGGCGTGACGGTCAGCGGCCTTATGCGCCGCGGACGACTTCGGATCCATCAATAGTAAAGACGGGTTGGCCATATCGCGCGCCATCATTGCGACAAAAGCACTAAGCTAGTGGATATTAAGCAATAACCAAACCACATTACCAAGCCGACATTGATAAATATATTCAGGACTGAACTGCTGGCAAAGCCGATTGCATGAGCTACCGGAATATCGAATGGCGACTTTGAACCGCAAAAAGCGCCCTGTTTGCACTAAGACAAAGTATCGAAAGAAAATGGTTGAATGGCGCCATTCCCGGAAATGATCCGGGAAGCCAACGGTTCGCGGTCAATAAGATCACGGGGAGATGAGCGCTGGTGAACGAGCTAGCCGTTAGATCCTTCCATCTTCTATTGCATCACCCCGCGAAGCGCTTCGCCGCGCCAAATATTTCTAACCGCTATTAGTTACGGACTAGCGTATAGTGTGGCTTGTGCATCAAATGAATGGCAAACGGCTATGCCGTCCGGAGGAATACGTATATCGCCTACTGTAATTAAAGGCGAAAGAAATTTGGCTTTATTACATGCGAAGGCATATGCAACGCCGTTTCCAGCGTTCCGGCAAAGTTATCTTTGATAATCCACGATGGCAAAGTTAATGGGTGATACCATCGACTAGACAATCACCTAAATCAGGAGACATTATGATTTCTTTCCCTAAACTCGAATCTTGGAATAATATGACAAAAACGGCCACCATTGTGGCGCAAATCGATAAGAAAAGCCGGGTACTATGCCGTATTTCATCCGAGAGTCTTCGCGTTAAATTCGGCCCCACGGACGATACGACTATGCAGTTAATAGCCAAACATCGCACGGTTATTCAACAGGCGGCAGCAAATCTGATAGAGCAAGATTATTATCAAGAGGACGGCTCCATTCTGATCCAAACGAGCGACCTTTAGTAGAAACCGGAACCGCGCCAATATCGATCAGGCGGGTATCGGAAACGAGTTGCACTGTAAAATAAATTTTGATCGAAGACGGTGCGCAACTCAGACAATCCGAGGCTGAGTTCAGTTTTAACAGAAGCGTACTTTTCGAAAACTCTCATTTTCCACTCAACGCCGCGCCCGCTCGGTTGCCAGTGTCGGTCGTCGTTGGCAGGCAGCCTGCTTGACCTCGGTTGGTCATCCGTTTTTGAAACATTGAGCCTTTGTTTGCGCTCGTTACCGGCTATGTTTTTCGCACTTGGGAGCTGACCAATCAGAAGGAAGGCGGTCTAGGGATTTCGCTAATCGGTAAAATTTATTAACGTAAACGAGAGCTTATTTTTTTGGACCTGAATCCGTGACTTAAAAAGTCAAACAGCTTCCAGGGCAATCGCGCTTAAATTCCGCGAATCAATCGCAGCAAATAGTCATTATCCCAACCGGCGCGCTTGCGTTTGACCTTGATGCCGACTTTTCGTTGAGGATCGT
>NZ_JBSYXO010000044.1:0-25605 GCF_054172045.1 Methylomonas sp. MgM2
GGCACATCTTTACAGAACTGCCAAAAGCACAAACGCTCACCGACATCGAACAATTGCTGCCTTGGGCTGTCGATACCATCTATATTAACGGACTGAAGCAACTGGGGTAGATGGGGTTAATCAGTCGTTAACGTTTAAAGTCACGACCGACAGCAATCACAATGAAGCCATTTCGCCCAATCGATTTAATGACTACCGTCAGCAGGTAATCCAAACTCTCAATCCAAATCTCAGTGCCGATAGGCCATTCAGCATCCGCAACCAATTTGCTGACCAGTGGCATGATCTGCACAACCCCGGCCAAACCAGGTCCCCAATGAAAGTGAAGTTCCAGACTTTCCGACAAGATTTTCCTCCAAATCTAGAAGCCATCAAAATTCAGCAGGTCTTGCTCTACTTCGTCCGAGCTAATCAGAAAACCTTTGAGTTACCCATCACCGAACTGAGATTTACTGAAGAGGGCAACCAGGGGACTGTCGGCGGTAGCGTCACTCCTATCGATGGCATCATCAGTACCCGCGGAGGCAATGGAAGAAGCTGGACGGCGATGATCGGTAAATCTCCATCTGGTGAATGGGAACTGACTCTGCCGGATACTGAAGAAATGAAAAACCGGTTCAAGAACGAGGAGATCGAAGATATTTTGCTGGTGATTACCTATTCCGGCCGAACACCAGAATTCAGCATAAACGTCAGCAAATGAGCATACAACCGACGGTCGTTACTATTAGCTCACTGGCTTCTTTTGGCCCAGGCTGTGTAAAAACGCGAAAATAAAATTGAAAAACTAGAATTTCTCCCACTTTTTTGGTTATTTCATATGTTTGTGGAATAAGTTTTTCCACCCGGATATAAAATGAGTGCGCTAACTTAACTTATTTTTTCCACTGCTCTTTGGATTTTTACGTTTTTACACAGCCTGAGCCGATAGCAGCCAACTTCAAATCCCCCAAAATAACGTCGATTTCGGTTCATTCATCTGAGCGGTTTGGTGTTCAGCGTTCTTAGAATCATCGACATGCACGCCGAACGGAGTTTGGAGATGTCAAGAATTGAGTGCTTACTAAAGCTCAAAATTTCTTATCCAAACGATTCTGCAATTGCTCGGTATAACCCTGCGCGGCTTTGCGGATGAATTGGGATTGGCTTTGGAAATTACGGCAGCCGGAACACATCATGACATGCAAGCCGATCGCCAGACGTTGACTCAAGCCGAGTTTTTTATCCAAGCCCTTTGACATCAAGGCGGTAATGTCGCGGCAACTACGCATGACGATGCTCCTTTTTTGCTTTTGATGGATTGAACCAGCGAATTTCCAGGCACTCCCGCAGTCGCAAGCGGGCTCTATGCATGGTGACCCAGTAATTGGCGTCGCTGATGCCCGTTTCCCGGCAGACTTCTTCCGTTTCCAGCCCGACCAGTTCCCGCAGCATGAACACCTGGGCCATCTTGGCGGGCAGATTATTGTGGCAGGTTTCGTAAATGGCCCAGAACTCCTGTTGCTTGAGCGCCGCTTCAGGGTCATGCCAGGTCGAGGGGCCGCCGTTCCAATGGCCATTGTTCATAAAAAACGCGTCCTCATCGGTTTCGTCCTCGTCGTTAGCGATTTGATCGAATTCGGCGGTGACGACTTCGCGCGCACTGCGCCGCCAGTGGTCGGCAATCTTATGTTTCAGAATGCCGATCAGCCAGGTACGCAAACCGGCCTTGCCTTGGAAATTCGCAGACGATTGCCAAGCGGCCAATAATGTTTCCTGCACCGCATCGTCGGCCAGTTCGTTATCCTTCAATTGCAGCAAGGCGTAACGAAACAATACCGGCCTATGTTCGGCCAGCAGGACTTCGTTCAAATGATCGGGTGGGTTCATCTCTGCGCTCAGCAGCATGCGTTAATCTCCTTGGTCGGACCGACTACAGGCTGAGTCGCTTGGAGAGTGTCATACCTTACAAAAATAATCGGCTATTTAAAACATCATGATGGCGACGCATGTACCGAGCAACCTCGTTGGGATTTCTACAGGGATATCAAGATAGTTTACAACCCCAAATCACTTAATCCGGCATGGTCGTCGGGTCGGCGCCCCAACGTCCAGTGGAACAAACGCTGTTCCGCCTTGATCGGCAAATCGTTGATGCTGGCAAAACGGCGCTGCATTAAACCTTGCGGGTTGAATTCCCAGTTCTCGTTGCCGTAACTGCGGAACCACTGGCCGGAATCGTCGCGCCATTCGTAGGCAAAGCGCACGGCAATGCGGTTGTCGGTGAACGCCCACAATTCCTTGATCAAGCGGTAATCCAGTTCCCTGGCCCATTTGCGTTGCAAAAATTCGCGGACTTGTTCGCGGCCCTTAGGGAACTCGGCGCGGTTGCGCCAAAGGGTGTCTTCGGTATAGACCAAGGCGACGCGGTCCGGATCGCGCGAGTTCCAGGCGTCTTCGGCCATGCGTACTTTTTGCGCCGCAGTTTCGGCGGTAAAGGGTGGGACGGGGGCTTTGATTTCTTGGGTCATGCTATTTCTCCGTGATGAACGATTGGTTGATTTAAGCTTGCCACATGCCCGGCATGGCCACATAACCGGGCAATACGCGAATGCGTTGGAACCAGGCGATGATGTTGGGGTAGGCGGCTATGTCCAAACCGCCTTCCGGTGCCAGCGCCAAATAGGGATAGACGGCAATGTCGGCGATGGATACCGAGTCGCCGACCAGCCAATCCTGGCGTTGCAGATGGCGGTCGACAATACCGAGCACCTTGTCGGCGGTTTGCCGGGCCGCTGCCGTATCGATAGGACTACCGAATTTGTGGTGTACCCGCAATTTGGCAGGGCCGTGGAAGATTTCATTGGCGGCGGTCGATAGCCAGGCGGCGATCTGCGCGAGCTGATAGACATCGTCCGGCCACCATTTTTCGCCACCATAGCGTTTGGCCAGATACACCAAAATGGCCTGGCTGTCGCGAATTATCAGACCGTCGTCATCCAGCACCGGCACCTGGCCGAACGGGTTGCGTTGCAAATGGACGGGGCCGCGTTGCTCGCCGCCGTGCAAATCCACCGGTTGAGTTCGATAGGACAAGCCCAGCAAACTGAGCAATAAGCGGACTCTGTGGCAATTGCCGGAAAGCGCCATGTCGTACAGGATGATCATGTTGGACTCCTTAGGTTAAATGAAACTTTCGAATTGCACCCGGTCATCGGCAATGCCGAGCCGGCGGGCGGTTTGGCGTACGCTATCGATCAAGCGGGTTGGGCCGCAGACGTAAATGACGCTATCGGCCGTTGCCTTACCCAGCAAACCCGGAACATCCAATCGGGTCTGGGTTTGCGCTTGGCTGAAATAAAACCGGCATCGATCGGGAAACTGCCGCTGCAAGTCTTTGACAAAAGCCATGTCCTGCGGTGCTCGGCCGGTGTAATGCAGTTGAAAGGCCGAGCCCCGTGCGGCCAGCGCTTCGGCCATGGCTTTGACGGGGGTGATGCCGATGCCGCCTGCGATGAACAGCGCCGGACGCTCGTCTTCGTGCAGCGGAAAATGGTTTTCCGGCGCATCGACGTTGAGGCGGGTGCCTATCTGCCAGCCGTCGTGCAATGCCAATGACCCGCCTTCGCCGTCCTCCATTCGCAGCACCGCGATGTGGTAGCAATCCGGATTGTTCGGTGCATCGGTCAGCGAATAGGCCCGACTGGTGATCGTGCCGTCGGGCAGCGCGATCGGCACGCGCAGATGTGCCCCAGCCAGGTAAGCCGGCAGCGGCTCGCCGTCGGCATGGCGAAATTCGTAGGCGCGAATGCGCGGCGTCAGTTGGCGAATTCCGTTGATGATCAAGGGCAATGCGCCGTTTCCTAGAGCGGCCGCTACATGCGTTGCGCCTGCCACCGGTTGTTGCTGACGAGCCCGAGCCAATAGCGCTTCGACTTCGCTTTGGCTATAGCGCGGCGTGATATATTTCGGGCAATTCCAGTCGAAAGCTTCGACCCGAATCACGATGCCGCGCTCGACCGGGGCGCGAAAGTCGGGCAACGCCAGTTTAGCCAGCCATTCCGGTTCACTACGTTCGTCCACTACCCGCGCCCGGCCCCAGATTTTCAAGCGTTGCCGTCCCGGATAATCCATCAACAGCAAGCTGATCCGGTCGTCGCCGCGTAAATTGCCGACCGACAGGTATTGGCGGTTGCCGCTGAAATCGGCATATCCGATGGTTTGTTCGTCCAACACTTTCAAGAATCCCGCCGGCCCGCCGCGATGCTGCACATAGGGCCAACCGGATTGGCTGACGGTAGCTTGATAAAAACTGTCGCGTTCGGCGATAAATGCCTGTTCGAAGTCGCTCAGCAGCGCCGTTTCGGCTTCGCCGATCTCCGTTGGCCGATATGCGGCGCGGCTACCCATTTCGGTTTGTACCGCTTTCACGTCGGGGGTAAAACTGATTTTGGCAAATGCACGGGCCATGACTCTACTCCTGCTTGGATTTGAAACCTTGGCGCTTGCTGTGATGCAGGCGCCGACCGCGTTGAATCAGCATACCGGCTGTTATTCAACGCTAAAATCCGGGCGCAAGTCCGCGCGCTTGGACTTGCGCCGGATACCTTGCTAGGCGGCCTGTTTTAGCGCCACTTTCGGAAAGTCGATATCAACCCGGCTGGCTTTGCCCAATATATTGGTCAGCAGGTTCATGCCGACGTGAGTGATCACCTCGACGATGTCTGCTTCGTTGAAGCCTGCATCGCGCATGGATTGCAACTCGACATTGGTGACCTCGCCCTTGTGCTCGACCAGAGCGCGGGCGAATTTGACCGCCACCGCCGCCTTGGCGTCATGGCTGGTACCGGCGCGGTTAGCCTCGATTTCCGCCCCGTTCAAACCGGTTTTGCGGCCGATGGCGGTATGGGCGGACAGACAGTATTCGCATTGGTTTTGCTCTGCTAGCGCAAGCGCGATACGTTCGCGGGTGCTAGCATCCAACGAACCGTGATTGGCGATGTGATGCAAGCCGAGAAAGGCTTTTAAAGCGTCCGGCGAGTGGGCGAATACGCGTAGAAAGTTGGGTACCATGCCCAATTGCGCCTGAATGGCTTCAAACAGGGCGCGTTGTTCGATATTGGCGGTTTGGTTGCTGACAGAAGTAATACGGCTCATGATAGTTCTCCAAAAAAATGAAAGAGGTTTTCGTACGCCTGAATGAAATTCAACAGGCGGGTACAGTGTGATCTATTGCGAAAAAATAAAGAATACAAAAAATAATCAATTAACTATTCCGATAAGTGGAATTAAAAATGGACAGATTACATTTGATGAGCGTGTATGTGGCAGTCGTCGAAGCCGAAGGCTTTGCCGGCGGCGCGCGCAAATTACACATGTCGCCGCCGGCCGTGACGCGGGCGGTGGCGGCGTTGGAAGAACGCTTGGGCGTTAAGTTGCTGAACCGCACCACCCGCTATGTGCGCATGACCGAGGCCGGTCAGAAGTATTACGAGGATGCCAAACGTATCATTGCCTTGGCCGACGAAGCCGACGATGCGGCGCTGGGCATCAACGCCGAACCGCGCGGCCAACTCACGGTGACCGCCTCGGTATTGTTTGGGCGTTTGTTCATCATGCCGGGCATCGTCGAGTATTTACATCGCTATCCGGCGGTGGAAGTCAATGCGCTGTTCGTCGATCGGGTGGTCAACATGCTGGAGGAAGGCGTGGATGTGGCGATCCGCATCGCCGATTTGCCGGATTCGTCGTACCGGGCGCTACGAATCGGCTCGGTTCGAAGGGTACTGTGCGCCTCGCCGGATTATCTGACCGAACACGGCATCCCGCAAACGCCGGACGATTTACTAAAGCATCGAATCATCTTCGCGCGAGGTCTGAACCCGAACAACGAAATGCGCTTTCAATACGACGGACAGGCACAGACGGTCAAATTGCAACCGATATTGAGCGTCAGCGACAACGACTCGGCGGCCGGCGCCGCCATGGCCGGACTGGGCATCACCCGCCTGCTGAACTATCAAATCGCCGAACCGTTACGAACCGGCAAACTCAAGATATTGCTCGGCGAATTCGAAAGCCCGCCGGTTCCCGTACATATTCTGCATCGGGAGGGCCGCCACTCGTCGGCGAAAATTCGTTCGTTCGTCGATTTGATGGCTACCCGTTTACGGGCCGAGTTGTCGCTGAATTAAACAACTGAATCTCTGCCGGGCTAAACATGGGGGATAAAGTTATTAACGTACGAGGGATGATCACTCTAGTTGGCTCGATCATTCGCTAAATCGGCTTTAATGCGACGCTGGGCTTGTAGCCAGAGTTTCTGAGTTTTATCGACGGTGGCAATGCCGCCAGGACTAATTAACCATTTGCAAAATTTCCAGAATGTCAGCTTTGGCAAAATCTTGAGACATTCAACTCGACGCAGCTCCCCGGCTGAGTCCGGACTGCGGTTGCTTCATCGGTAATACGGCTTTGTCCGACTTCTCATCTGCGTACATATTTATCGTTCAGTTTCTACCTTAATAAACCGGCTCGACATGCCTATCGAGCACAGATGAGATCTCCCAGGTTCCGTACAAAGGACTTCTCCACATGCTTGAGGCCTAAGACTGCGCGAGGTTTGGACTCATCTAGCCAAAGCGCATGAGCTAATATTGCCTTCTCCTCAACTGCACGGGATCGGCAGCTCGAAGTTCGACCCATTTCGCAGCTCAATACCCAGCCTATGGTCTCGCCTGTGAACGCTTCACGTTTACCCTCGCGAGTAACCGCGCATCACTCGGGGCCGAGACGGTGGACTAGACCTTATCTCGTAGAGGGCTTTCACCTCCTATCCTTTGCCAGCTTATCCTGGCGCGCACAACTTAGGGTCGATCGCGACAATTTGCCTCTTCCAAAAACCGTCATCCGCTACCGGCGCAACTATATAAGAATCGGTAGCCGGCAATCGATCGTAGCAGTCTGGTTTCTCGCGGAATATCATCGTTCGTCCGCACTCCGCGCGGCTGCCGGTTTGGCACGGGCGCCTTGAGCGCTGTTCATGAATACGATAGAGCCGATGATGATAGCCGATGCGCTCAGGATGCGCGGCGTCAGCGGTTCTTGCGCGAACCAGTTGCCTAGAAACACCGCCACCAGCGGATTGACGTAGGCGTAGGTTGCCACCAGCGGGATCGGTGCGTTCCGCAGCAACCACGCGTAAGACGCGAAACCGATCATCGAGCCGCACACGATCAAATACGCCAACGCCAGCCAGGAGTCCGCCGATACCTGGGCAAGGCTGAACATAGGCCAGTCTTCGCCGAGGCTGCTGACCAGCAATAACGCCAATCCGCCGGCCAACATTTCCGCGCCGGTGGTCATCAGCGCCGACTTCGGCAAATCCGCGCTCTTGCTGTAAATTGAACCCACCGCCCAAAGTAAACCGGCCAGCAAAAGCGCCGCCACGCCGGCCATGTTTAACGGCATGCCGTCCGAATAGGCCGTCGGTCCGACCAGCAGGTAAATTCCCATGAAGCCTATGACCAGACCGGCCAGTACGCGCAGCGTCGGTTTGACGCCGTTGGGCCTGAGCGCGTCGGCGATCACCAAAAACATCGGCACCGCGCCGATGATCAGCGCGGCGGTGCCGGACGGAACGCTTTGTTCGGCCCAACACACTAAGCCGTTGCCGCCCAGCAATAACAGCGTACCGACGATCGCAGCCGAACGCCACTGCCGCAGGGTCGGCGCAGCGTCGCCGGCCAAACGCCGCCAGGCCAGCAAAACCACGCCGGAAACGACAAACCGCAAGCCGGCCGACAAAAACGGCGGCAGCGTCTCGACGACGAAGCGTATCATCAGATAGGTCGATCCCCACACCAGATAAACCGCCAACAACGCGGCCCAAACCTTCGCCTTCACGCTTCGAACGCCTGTATGATCTCGGTTTCCGCTTGCCCCGACGCCATCCACTCTCTCACGGCCGGATGACTCAGCACGGTGTCGACGTAAGCCCGGGCTACCGGCCCCGCTTCCAGTCGGTAGCTATGAAAACGTAACGCAACCGGCGCGTACATCGCGTCGAGAATGCCGAAGCGGCCTAACAACCAGGGGCCGTCGGCGGCTTGGGTTTCCCGGCATTCGCGCCAGATTTGGCCTATCCGCTCGACTTCTTTATGAACCGCGTCGGGCAATATCTTGGCGGCAGGTTGGCGGCGGCAATTCATGCCGCAATGGCTGCGCAGATTGGCAAAGCCGGCGTGCATTTCCGCCGCCAGGGAACGCGCTTTGGCGCGCTCTGCCGGCGATACCGGCCAGCCCCGGGTTTCCGGAAAGCGCTCGGCCAGATACTCCAGGATAGCCAGAGAATCCCAAACCGTCAGATCGCCGTCCAACAGCACCGGCACCTTGCCCGCAGGCGAAAATTCGGCGATGCGGGCAGAGGTATCGTCGCGGTACAACGGAATCCGCACTTCCTCGAAGGCAATGCCGTGGTGTTTCAGGAACAACCAGGGACGCAACGACCAGGACGAATAATTTTTGTTGCCGATGATTAAGGTAAGTGCCATGGGATATCCTATCGGTTGGAAAAGCGGGTAAAAGATTATAAAAACGCGAATCAGGGTTCGCGCGCCGCAATATCCGGCGTCAAACCGGACCGGAGCGTGCACAATAAGCGCGTACTCCGTCGTAGTCAATCGCGGCCGGGGCGAGGTAATCGAGCGTCGATGACCGGCCTCATACATACCAGCGCCACGAGCCATTCTAAGGGCTCAGCCCGGATCGAATGCCGGTAAAAATAGGGCCGGGTTTTACCGCCTCGCCGTTCCGGCGGGACTATGCGATTGTTCGCGCGCTGATTATCGCTGTCTTTGGCGCCGAGCCGCTCTTTCGCAGCCAAAGCATGGCGTTTGACCGGTTTGTTTTTTCGCCGCCAGACCAGCGTGCGGTGATAGCAACCGAGACGGCGTAACCTAGCTTGTTCCAGCCTAACCGCCACTGGAAATCAGTTCCCATAAATGCGCGGCAACCAAAGCCCGCCACGGCGCAAAGCTTTCCAACCATTGCCGAGCTTGGTTTTCATCCATCGCCGTAGCGCGGTTCAATAACACTTGCATGCCGCGACGAACGGCGGCATCGCCGTGCAGCGAACCGTCCAGCCAGCCATAACCGCGTAATAGCGCATAATTGACGGTCCAGGGACCTATGCCGCGAATCGTCATTAATTGTTGACGGATTTGTTCTATCGGCGGCTCTTTTTGAGAGTTATTCAATTCTAATTCGCCGGATACCACCATCCGGCTGACCGTCAGCAAAGTTTGCGCTTTGCTTTGCGAAAATCCGGCCTGGCGCAAGTCGCCTATGCTTAAAGCCGTTACATGCCGCGCATCCGGGTAGCAATACAAGCCGCTGGAATGTTGTAACCCGACCAATCGAATAAATTTACGCCTTATCGAAATGGCGGCGGAAA
This sequence comes from Methylomonas sp. MgM2, assembly GCF_054172045.1. NCBI lineage: Bacteria > Pseudomonadati > Pseudomonadota > Gammaproteobacteria > Methylococcales > Methylococcaceae > Methylomonas > Methylomonas sp. MgM2. Next base: position 9,434 of record NZ_JBSYXO010000044.1, read on the forward strand.
CGCTGATTTGCTGACCTATGATCGCCCAACTTAAGGCTTCGAATGCGGTCGGCACAACCGGTACCCGCAAGCCGGACTGCTTGTTGATCAAGCTCCCTAGCTGCGGATGTTGAGCAACACTTTTCTCAAAAATATCAATGGGCTGATTTAATCCAAGCATTCGAGCTGCCAGTGCGGATAATTCGTCAACCTCCAATAAAGCCGGCGTATGATCGATGCTCAGTTCAATGTTGGCGCACAGGGGCGACAAACGAAGCGTCAAACAGGCCGTCGAACCGTGCCATACGATGCCCTTACGTAACCGGTTAGCTTCCACTGTTTCGGCGACGGCCAAGGCATCGCGGACATGGAAAGACAAAATATCCGTCATCCGATAATTTGTAGGTAGCGGCAGTGTGCAAGACAAGACGCCGGCACTCATGCTTGACTCTCCCGCCGCAACAGCTCCGCTTTGCGCTCCACCCCCCAGCGGTAACCCGACAATCCGCCGTCCGAGCGAACGACCCGGTGGCAGGGAATCGCTACGGCCAAGGTATTGGCCGCGCAAGCGCCGGCCACCGCGCGTACCGCTTTCGGTGCGCCTATGCGTTGTGCAATATCGGCGTAACTGACTTTCCCGCCGGCCGGGATTTGCCGCAACGCTTGCCAAACCCGCTGTTGAAATGCGGTACCGCGAATGTCCAGCGGCAAATCCAGGCCGATGGCCGGCGCTTCGACAAATCCGACCACTTTTGCAACCCATTGCTCGAACTCATTATCGCCGCCGATCAGTTCGGCCTGAGGAAAACGGTCTTGCAACTCCCGAGCCAAGCAGTCCGGATCGTCGCCCAAGGCAATGGCACAAATTCCGATTTCGCTGGCCGCCACCAGAATAGAACCCAGCGAACATTCACCCAGAGCAAAACGAATTCGGCTATTGGCCCCGCCTGCGCGATAGTCGGACGGCGTCATACCTAGCAACTGCGGCGATTGTTCATAAAAACGGCTGCTGGCGTTATAACCGGCGTCAAAGAGAGCGGCGGTTACCGACTGACTTTTTGCCAGTTGATTCCGGATTCGACTGCTGCGCAGGGATGCCGCATAGGCCTTTGGCGTCAAACCGGTAATCGCCTTAAAAATTCTATGAAAATGAAAGGGGCTAAGCTCTGCAACGGCGGCCAACTCGGCGAGTGTCGGTTCGGTTTCCGCCGTTTCCAGCAAGCGGCAGATTTCGGTCACTTTACCGGCATACCGTTCACGCAGCGACGGTTGGTCCGGTTGGCAGCGCCGGCAGGGCCGAAAGCCGGCCGCTTCGGCTTCGTCGCGGTCGAGATGGAACTGTACGTTTTCCGGTTTGGCGGTGCGAGCTGGACAAGACGGCCGGCAGTAAACGCCGGTGGTTTTGACCGAATAGAAGAAACTGCCGTCGGCTGCCGGGTCGCGGGCCAGCACGGCTTGCCAGCGCGGATCGTTCTCTATCGGCAACGCGTCTGCTTTAGTCGGGTTCGGCATGTGGTCTCCGCATTTCGTTCATTCACGCCGTTAATTTACCCGAATCGCAGCGCTGCATCACCCCGAGTCTTGCTTTCAAATTCAAATTCGTTTTCTATCAAAACAACTGCAACATTGTTACTTCTCTGTCTAAGAAGTACATCATCCTTGGACTGTTCTGTACTGGCGCGATCATAACGGAATGGCTGGCCGGTTCGGGCTGGCATACGCAAACCTACGGCTTTTGCAAGAGTCTTCGTTCATCCCCTTTGCCCGGCAGATTGGTGTATCGAAACAGCTTGCCGCTCGGGGAAAGCACTTTGATTCAAGGGGCCGCCCTCTATCGGCGCTGACGACCGGAAACAAATGATATTACTTTTTAAAATAATCGTGATACTATTTTGCGGCAGTCATGCTGTCAAAACGCCTAAGCGCGCTGAACGGCAACGCCGATAAGACTGCCGTCTGACAACACCAATCACTGTTAATTCATCGGAGGATAAACCATGAACAACAACGACGGACCTAATTTGAACGCCGCAGCAACCGGCCGGCGCCAACCGACCCGGCAGACGGAAGCCCGTATTAGGTCCGTCAACGTCAGCCGGGTTACCAACGTGATTTTTAAAGGCAAAACCGTACCGACCGGCATCTTCAAACGCCCGGTAGAAGGCTTGGTTCATATCGGTGTTGCCGGTGCGGCAGACGACGAACAAGCCGATTTGCGTTGCCACGGCGGGCCCCACAAAGCGGTGTATATCTACGGACTGCCCGGATATGCGCATTGGGAAACTTATTTGGGAAGGAAACTGGCCCCGGGTAGCTTTGGCGAAAATCTGACGGTCGACAGTTTGACGGAAGACGACGTCCGGATCGGCGACCTTTTGATCTGCGGAAAATTGGTGATACAAATCAGCGAACCGCGCATCTCCTGTTTTAAGTTAGCCATGACGCTCAACGAAGACCCCGGGTTTTCGAAGATTTTTCTGGAAGACGGCCGGGTCGGGTTTTATGCGCGGGTTCTGCAAGAAGGCAGCGTAATGGCCGGCGATTGTGCGATACACGAACCGGTTGCCGTACCCTCGCCGACGATACGCGAGTTCGTTCGCGCTTGCTACGATCCGAACGCAAGCTTGGCGGATCTGAAGTTTGCCCGAAATGCGACAGGTTTGTCGCCCGAGTGGCGCGCGCTACTCGACAAGCGTGCTTCCTCGCTGATGCTGGCCCGCCAAGGTCTGGCGTGGCCGGGTTTCAAACGCTTCACCGTTGCCCAGCGCGAAACGGAGGCGGCGGGCATCGTTTCTTTGTATTTGGTGCCGGAAGACGGTTCGGCATTGCCGGGTTACCTGCCGGGGCAACACGTGGCGGTGTGTGCCGACCTCCCCGGGTCCGGCAAACTGACCAGAACCTATTCGCTGTCCTCCGGCCAGGCGTTTGCCAACGCTTTCCGGATCACAGTCAAACGCATGCCGCTCGCAGACGGGCAAAATGAAAGCGCGTCGCTATCGCACTTTTTACACGACTCGATCAAGGTCGGCGACCTAGTGCAGGTCAAGGCGCCCGGCGGTCGTTTCTTTATCGACGAAACCGACGACTCGCCGCGCGTGTTGTTGGCCGGCGGTGTCGGTATCACGCCGCTGTATGCCATGTTCGAACAAGCCGCCGCTGCGCATTGCGCGACCACGCTGGTTTACGCCGTCCGCGACGAAAGCGAGCGCTGCTTCCGGCCGGCGATTGAAGCGCTTTGCAACCAACACAGCCATCTGAAGGCCGTCTTTCTAGCCGAAAGCGGGATCGAAACGTCGTTGCCGGGGAATACTCGGCCGGGCCGCATAGATGACGACCTGCTAGCGGAATTGGATACCGACACGGCCAATTTTTTCCTGTGCGGACCTTTGGGGTTTCCGGACCAGGTCGAAGCCATGCTGCAACAAGCCGGCGTTTCGGAAAGCCGGATTCGCGTCGAAGCCTTCGCGGCACGGTCAGCTAACGCCATACGGTTTACCCCGGCAGCGACAGGCGCCGAGCATACGGTCACCTTCGAAAAGTCCGGTTTTTCGGTGCAATGGACGGCCGAACAAGGGACGCTACTCGATCTTGCCGAGGCCTGCGGTCTGCGCCCGCCGTTTGCGTGCAGGGCCGGCACCTGCCAGTCCTGCGCGACCACGCTGGTATCGGGTTCCGTGGATTATCTGGAGTTGGTCGATCCGCCTTCGCCGCAACAAACCTTTATTTGCTGCACGATACCGGTTTCCGACCTGGTGTTGGATCTCTAAATCTTCGGTTTGACCAATTTAACGCCGCGTCAGGTTCCGCTGGGCTCCGAAAAAGGATGCAATTGCGGGATCAGCGCGGCGACGAGTTCCAGCCGCCCCCACAGCACGCCGCGGAGCGTGATCATCGCGTCGGCGATTTCCTGTATTTTCGCCGGCGGCCCCTGCACCAGAATCACCTCCAGGGTTCGCTCGCCGTCAAGCAATACGTGCAGCGATGAAATCACCTCGGCGATATTTTGCCGCTGCAAGTCCGACAATTTTTGCTGCACGCCGGTCGCCAGGTTATCGTAAAACAGCGTGATGGTGCCGACCATCACCCGGTCGCCGACTTCGTTACGGTGTTCGACCAGCGACCGGCGCAGGATTTTGGCGATGGCTTGCGAGCGGTTGGCAAAGCCGCGTTCGTTGACCATGGCGTCGAGTTCCGTCAACAAATCTTCCGGCAGCGTCATGCTGATCCGGCTCGCCAAGCGTTTTGCACCGTTCTTCGGTTCCAATGCCTTAGAATCACGTTTAGTCATTTTTCAAGTCCAGATAGTATTGTCGTCAGGTAACCGGCTAAAACACAATTGTCCGTTGGTTAACCTAATGCAATCAACCGCTTTAACCGCAAACCTTGACCCGACAGATTCCCGGAACAACAACGCTCTCCGCTGGCGCGGCGTTTTGCCGGTTCGAATAACCGTGCCCGACAGGCGGCATGCCGGATCGCGGCGTCGCGGGCGGCTTGCGGCGTAAAACCCGAGCTCTATCGCCGCGCAGGGCGATGGATTTGCCGGACAGGGTCGCGGCGCATGGTTAGGCTGAACGGATCGTCAGGTTTGCAATCGCGCCAAATGGCGCAAGCTCATGCTCGGCGGCGCGCCGAAAGTCTTGCGGAAATCGTGGCTGAAGTGGGCGGAATCGGTAAAGCCGGCGGCGTGGGCGGCGGCCGTAAAATTGTCGCCGCAAACGATGCGGGTCAGCGCTTGGCGCATCCGGCTCCAGGCCCGGTAACGCCGAAACGGCACGCCGACTTGCCGGGTAAACAGGTGCTGAAAGCGCGACGGCGACAAGCCTGCCTGCGCCGCCAAATCAGTTAGCGGTGTCAAGTCGTCGCCAAGGATTTGCAGTTTTTCGACGATACGCCGCACACGCGGATCGATAGCGAATGCGGGCGTTCGGCGGGTTGAATAGCCGAGCAAATCCCGTAGCGCGTCGGCGGACCAACCGGCTTTGTAACGGTCTTCATACAGATCGCGCATGAAGGCGATTTCACCGCCGCAACCGACCAAGGCACCGTGCTCGGCCCGGCTGTTGTTGATCAGCGGCAGAAAAGCGTCGACGCCGGCGACAGTCGGTTCGATGTACAGCACGGTAATAGGCTCGCCGCCGACCTCCAATTCATGCACGACACCGGCCGGAATAACCGCCGTCCTGCACCATTGCCAATCCCCGCCTTGCAAACGCAATCTGAATTTGCCGTACAAACCCGCCAAAAACACCGGCGCACCGTGCTGGTGTTTTTGGCAATGAAATAAGGGGCCGCTGAAAAAGGTGCGTCCGTCGCGAATATCCCATAGCGCATCAAATTTTTCGGATTGCTCAGCACGTTTATACAAGCGGGCCGGTCGGGTCATGGTTTATGTTCCTGTTTGCGGAGGTTGCGGTTCGCTCACTGTAACGGATGGCGATACCGCCTGTAAATGACCGAACTTTATCCGCCCCCTATAACAACACGTCAGGAGGATCAGCGATGAGCGATTTTTATAGCGAACAACACCGACAGTTACAGGATCAACACCAGACCCGGCCCCTCGCCGACCGGCTGGAACAAATCATCGTCGAAACGCAAATTTCCGAACAGCACCGGGCCTTTATCGAAAGCCGCGACTTTTTCTTTCTGAGCACGGTGGATCATCGCGGCTATCCCACTTGTTCATACAAAGGCGGCAACCCCGGCCTGCTCCGCGTCGTAGACCCGCAGACCTTGTGCTTTCCGAATTACGACGGGAACGGCATGTTTTTGTCCCTGGGCAACATCCGACAGCATTGCAAGATCGGCATGCTGTTCATCGATTTCGAAACGCCTCACCGGCTGCGCCTCCACGGCTACGCCGTTATCCAGCCCGACGACCCGCTGCTGGCCGAATATCCGGGCGCCGGCATGATCGTTAGAGTTACAGTTAGCGAAATATTCGTCAACTGCCCGCGTTACATTCACCGCATGCAGCGCATAGAAACGTCGAAATACGTGCCGCAGGCCGACACCGAAACACCGACGCCGCAATGGAAACGCATCGATGCAATCCAGGACGTGCTGCCGCCTTGCGATGCGGGATTGGCTGAAAAGCAGGGCGGCACCATTACGCCTGAGCAATATGGCGCCATGGTGATGGACGGCAACGGCTGATCCCCAAAAAATCGGTCGGAACGCGTAAAATCCTCTCGTGCCGAGCGTATCGAGGCATCAGCGGATTTTTCGCTCCGCCCATTTGGCGAGCATTTTCTCGGCGCTGAAGGCATTTACGCGCCTTCTGCCGTTTGGTCAAAATTATCGATCGGCAACCATTACCGGAAAAATCCGCGATGGATCGCCGAACATCGTCCTTGCCATCCGGCCATGGAACGGGCGCCTGCGGCGCGGATTCATCCGGCTGCAGGTATGAGAGGACTATCGCTCCTCACTTTCCGGCGCCACAACGGCCCGTCACCTGCCGGCCGGTAGATTGAGCCGCCAGCACCAGTATTTTCCCGAACGTCCGCAAGCCTACCACCTCCTGCAGCGCCAGCCCGCTCCGATCGAACAGCCGCCGCCATTCGCCCAGTGTCCGTTCCCGGCCGCGGGTGTTGACGAACATCTGCATGTCGAACGCGGCCGAGGCAATGTCGGCGCGGTTGTCCGGCATCAGCATGTCCATCACGGCGATGGCGGCCCCGCTACCTGCACAGGCTTGCGCGACGTTGCGCAGCACGGTGACGCAGGTGTCGTCGTCGAAGCCGTGCAGCACCGCGCTCAACAGGTAGATGTCCTTGCCGCTTTGCGCCTTGGGCACGGATTGCAGCAGGTCGCAGGCTTCGAAGCCCATGTGCTGCAGCGCGGCATCCTCGCCCCGCTCTTTCCAGAACTGCGCCGTGCCTTGGATGATCTGTTTGCGGTCGGCCACCAGCGCCGTTAGATGCGGATGGCGTTTGAGGATGGCGAGCGATTTTGCGCCCTTGGAACCGCCGACGTCGATGATGCGCTCGAAGCGCGACCAATCGAAATCGGTGACAAAGCTGTCGCCGGTCAAGGCTTCCACGCTATCCATCGCCTGCGCGAACAACTGGTCGAATTCCGGGTTAGCGTCCAGGTAATCGTAAAACGCCTGCCCGTGCGCCGATTCGAACGGCACGCCGCCGCTGCGTACGCCCTGCTCCAATGGCTCGAACCACGGCCTGCTCATTTCCGGCGAATTGTGCATCAACACCATGGCCCGAACGCTGTCGGGATGGTCCGGGCACAGACAAGACGAAAGCTTGTTGTTGCGGAAACGACGCGACGAGACTTCCTCGAACACGCCCATCGCCGCCAGCATGCGCAGCAGACGGTACAGCGCATCGGCGTCGGCGGCGACGCGTTCGGCCAGGGTTTCGACGCTCGCTTCGCCGCCGGCGAGTGCGCCGGCGACGTCCAGCCGCGCGGCAACATACAGCGCCCGCGATTGCCAAAAGGCCGAACCGATCCGGATCAGGCGGAACGGCGCCGGCACCAGTCTGTTGGGCAGGTTTTGCAGCCAGGCGCCGAATCCGGCAAGTTTGGCGAAGCGGCGCACCGCGCCGGCGTTCTTTTGCAATGTCATGTCACGCCTCCGCTTGCGCGGCGGCCATGCCCGCCGCCAGCAGTTTGCCGTTGAAAACGGCGAGTTAGTTGAGGAAAGCCTCGTCCATCTGTTTCAATGAACGCATAACGGCGGTATCTTGTGCTTCCAAGGCTGAGCCTTTTCCAGTTGGGCCGCCAACTGGAATAACAGGCGATCGCGACCTTTGGCCGCCATAAATTGCGCACCATGCGGCAAGCCGTCTCCACCCCAATACAGAGGAACCGACATGGCCGACTGCCCCGTCATATTGGCGATCGGCGTAAACGGTGTCTGGCATACCGCTTTGTCGACGATAAAATCCAGAAAACGATTGGAAAACAGCTTCTTAACCAATCCGGTCACCAGGAATCCATGCATCAAGCATTTTTCCAACACCTTGAGATCAAGCGCATCCGATGGCAGGGGCGGCGTGGCGACTGTCGGCGTCAAAATCAAATCATAGTGCTGATGAAATTCCGCAAGTTTATCGGCAGCCCGCTTCCAAACAGCCAATGCCTGTTCTAAGTGTTCGTCGTTGATGCCTTTGCCTAAATTTGCCATGAAGCGGGTATTCAACTCGATGGACAGCCCGGGTTCGGCCACGTCCAACCATTGCGCCATGTTGTCGACATCCCGCATGGTGTAGTAAAAAATCACGGTCAGAAAGGCGCGCATCAACTCGCCCCCATCAACATTCCAGGTAGATTCTTCCACGACATGGCCCAACGATTCACACAGATTTGCGGCCGTTCTTGCGGCAGCGAGACATTCGCCATGTACCGGCGTGTCGGTTGGCGCACGGCTGATCAGGGCGATTTTTAACGGTTTCGGCGGCTGCGTGGCGGCATACAGATAAGACTGTGGCGGTGGATCAATCACGGAATGACGGCTATTGGTGTTACCTGACACCCAATCCAAATAGGCAGCGCTATCGCGCACACTGACGGTACATACATGACTGACCACTGCCCCGCCCCAAGCTTTCGACAAATCTTCGAATCGGTTCAGGCCACGGGACGGTTTGAAACCGAAGATGCCGCAATAGGAAGCTGGAAGTCGAATCGAACCGCCGCCGTCGCTGGCGTAGGCCATCGGCACGATACGGGCGGCTACCGCTGCGGCACTTCCACCGCTAGAACCGCCTGAATTACGTGTCAAGTCCCAAGGGTTGAGGGTTTTACCGAAGACAGCGTTATTAACTAATGACGACGCGCCAAGTTCGGAGGTATTGGTCTTGCCGAAAGTGATCAGGCCGGAGGTATTGAGTCCGGCAGCCATGTCGCTATCGACGGCGGGGTGGTAATCTTTCATCGCCGCGCTGCCATTGGACATCGGGACACCTGCGAAGCGCAGCATTAGGTCTTTGACCAAAAACGGTACACCGGTAAACGGCCCGCGACCATCCAAATGTTCGAGCAGCGATTCCGCCAGAGTATCCATCGGCGTAACCACGGCATTGAGCTTAGGATTGAACGAGGCCAATCGCGTTCTGGCAGCCGTCAACAACTCACCTGCAGATACATCGCCCTTTCGTACCAGTTGCGCCAAGTCCAGCGCATCGTAATCAGCGTAGTTGATCATGATTGACAAGCCCCTGCATCAAAAGATAAGCGCGGCTCGGTATTCAATGCATACCGCACCGATCCACATAGGCGGCGGCCTTTAAATTCATTCATATTACGTCACCAATAATCAAGACCATAAGCCGCAATCCGTAAGTCGCAATCCGTAAGGCGTCAATAGGCGTAGCCGTATTGCGCCGCATGTTGGCCTTCAAGCATTCGGCGCATTTCGATAGCCGCGACGATGTGATGCCTCATAGCCCCGACCTCCTCCGTATTACGCTTAAAGTACAACATCAACCCGCTTAACGGCCATTCTTGTCTTGGCCGGCCTCGGCCACCAAGTTTGCCATGGCCGGCTGGCCGGATGCGCGCAACGCTTCGATCACGCTGCTTCGGTTTTCCGGCGGCTGATTTTGGCTGACTTTCCACTTGCCTTGCAGCCGCGTCACGCTGATTTCGATGCCGATAATCTGTGTGATCAAGCGTTCGGTAAAATCGGCAGGCGCGTCCGCTACCGACCAGGGTTCGGGAAATTCGGCCTCGAACTCATCCGTCATGGCCTCCAATTGCCGGCGAATCCAGACCGGATCGTCGATAATCCGCAACGTCCCGTAAGCATGCACGGCGGCGTAGTTCCAGGTCGGCACCACCCTGCCGGTTTGCTGTTTGGTCGCATACCAGGACGGCGAGATGTAGGCGTTTTCCGCTTGGAACACCGCCAATACTTCGGTTTGTGGATCGAAATCGCTCCACATCGGATTCGAGCGGGCGATGTGACCACGCAAGCTGCCGTAAGGCGAATCGCCCTCCTCCACCCGATGCAGCGGAATATGGCTTGCGTTCAAACCGTCGGCGGACAAGGTAACTAATGTTGCCAGCGGATAATCGCGTATCAATGTCTGCATGACATCGATTCCGTGTTGTTCGAAGTGCTTGGGAATATACATTTTGGCCGTTACCGTTGGGTGTGGGGAAATTGATATTTCATAGTTGGGGGTAAGGCGTCGCCGCAAGAGGTATCAATCGCGGATCAGTATCCTGACCTTAGGATATCGTCCAAAATAACTTCCCGATATCGCAATAGTCACTGGAGACGTACCGAGTCAGGATGTCGGCAGTAAGGACGCTGCCGTCAAGCCCCCCTGAAAGGGTTCACGGCGTTCCTCATTCGGTACGCCCCAGGGTTCGCACCGGCAAAACGGGAAGTTGTTTTTAGCGAAATCCTTATTGGATCAGGCATTCAATCTCATGACATAGCTATGAAGCGATTCCCCTACGACTTTAAAACCAAGCCTTTCATAGAAACGCTTGGCTTCCATGTTAATTTTAAACACTTCTAAACTGACGGTTTTCGATTGTTCCTGACCGGAAGTAATAAGCCGCAACAGCAAGTGTGTCCCTATGCCGTTTCTTTGATGGTTGCGATGAATTGCCAACATCCGTAGGAATATATGATCCTTATTATTGTCGATGTGGGCGTATCCAACCAGTTGCTTCCCTTCGTAAACTAACGTTATTCCCTCTGGATTAAAATGTGCGGCGAAATCGTTAGTTTGCCAATCTTCATTCCAGCCCCATATTTCAGCAATATAATCGTGCATGATTTGGCGATACAATTCGAAAATCGCTTCCCGGTCCATTGCCGTCGCTTTTCTGTAGCTGTAGGTCATAGCGGATGCGTTATCCATTTCCGGTAGTATTAATTGCCGTTCGTCACTGCAGCTAAATCCGAACGGTGCCGAGATGATTGGCGTGTTGCCGGTAGACAATCCCAAAAGCCGCTATCCTGGTTGACCGGCGCTGAACCGATCAACTGATTACAGGTAATTGTGAAATGACCATGGCAATAATCTCCGCTGAGTGTTCAGGTGAATGGTTTGATTTCCGCTTTTTCAAACCAGCCTGGCAAGCAGGTCTACATAAGCCTCCTCGATGAGCTGATGATCGGAGATACCCAGCTTTTCCAGCAATTCATGCGCAATTACCCTGCCTGTGTCGTCAAGCTCGTTTTCCGTCAGCGCGACTTCCAATTCCAGAAAGTCTCCCAGCCCCTCCACTTTGTCCAAATGCAGCCGGGTCCGTCCCACCATGAATAGTGTGCGGAGCTTTCGCACCCGGCCACCTTCGCCATACGCCAGGGCCAGCGTTTGCCGGAGCGTGTCGGGCGATGCCGTTGGCGAAATGACATAAAAGGATGCTTTGGGGCCGGCGCTATCCGGACGCTGATAGAAAATCAGTTGGCCGTCATGGCCGGAGAAAGCACGAAGCTTCAGCCGTCCGTTAGGGCAAGGGAAAAAAGTATCGTCCTGGAATATTTCGATTGGACCTTCATCCGCAATAAGCGCCGCCAGCGGCAACATGGCTTCTACGCTTTCGATTCGGGCTTTGATTTCGATATTTCTTGCCATAATGGCGCATCACCTCATATTTGAATTTACCAGCCTACGCAAATTTTCGGCATATCCCGGGAAAAAATTTGTTGCCGCTAGCGCTCAGGTTTCGTCCATCGCCAGGTCTCGTGTCACTCGCGGCACCGCGGAATGGATGGAGAAGATTTGTGGTTGCGAAAATTAGAATGCTGTTCAAGCCATCCGGCTGTTAACCGTTAAGCGAGATCCGAATAGATTAATGCACAAACCGGAAAGAACCGGAATGGCGGCATCTATTTTCCATAGCGTCATCGGCTCGCCCAACACCAACGAAGAGGCGGTCACCCCGAATAAGGGCACTAACAAAGTGAAAGGTGCTACGGTCGCCGCCGGATAACGGCTTAACAGCCAGCCTCACGCCACATAGCCCAATAGGGTCGCCGGATAAACCGCATAAGCAATTGCACCGACCGCGGGCCGAAATTATATCCGCGATGCTCTGCAAGCTCCAGAGGTCGTTTGCCGAAATCCACGACGGCATGATGACTGAGTATTAGCAGCGTCAATAAGATGAGTGGGAAGATCCGTTGCGTCATGTCCGCCGCCTAAATTTACTTCTGCGCCGCATAAAGATCGATGAAATCCTGCCATTTCAGTTCGCCGATAACATTCTGCGCGTCATCGAGTATTTCATATAAAACGCCGTCGCCACCTCGGATGCTGAACAGCACAATGACGTCCTCCTCGCCGCCACCTTCCCGATGAGGTTCGTCGCTGGCCGGGCTGGACGTGTATTGGCCGGCCGGCCTGATTTCCTTGAGTCTGCCGTCCGCATGATACAAGCGATGTTCGCCCTGAATGACAAAAGTTTTATTTAAGACTTTGTGCCTGTGTAAGACAATTTGCCGGTTAGCGGCAAATTTAAACAAGACATCGATAATTTGGCGTTGCTCGTCAATATCCAGTATCGAATAGTGTAAATAATCGAAACCTGCCAGGGTTTGCCATCGGATATGGCTATCATTGAAAAGAAAGTGGCTCATGGGTCATCCTCGTCTTGAAGGGAATAACAAAACATTGCTGCGCTGATCGAAATACCGTTCAGATGACCCTAGCTTATGCAATGCTGTACCGGCCGTAAACCGAAATTTGCCCGCCAAACTCGGGCAATTTGCCCGCGTATCCTGAGACGGCCTTTGCGTTGCCGCTTTTGAAATAGGGCTTCATCCGCTTTTTGCCAGGATATGAGTCGGTATGCCATCGATGCTGATTTGGTTTTTGTCTTCCCAATAGGCTTTTATGCCCTGCTCGCCGGTCTTGACGGCCCAATCGGACAGCAACTCCCGCTCGCCGGTATATGAAAGATACGGCACGGCCATGCCGCAGGAGGTCTGAACCAAATCGACATTGACATCGAAAATTTGCCGGGCACCGGGCAAGGCTTCGAAATGCGCAAACAACGCCAGCCACTCCGGGTCGCCTGAGTGGATGACCTTGGCCGTGCCGTAAAGCCGCAAAATCAACGGTTTCCCCTCGAACGCACAAAACATCACGGTCATGCGCGGATCGATTTGCACATGGGCCGAGGTTTCGTTGCCGCTGCCTGTCACGTTTAGCCAAATCACACGGGTCGGACTCAGCACCCTGAGCGAATCCATGCCTTTCGGCGAAATATTAACCCGGCTGTCGGCTGTCGCCGTCCCAACAAAAAACAGCTTTTGTTCTGCAATAAAACGGATATGTTTCTCGGATAGTTCGTTGAAGCGCTGGCCCATGGGTATCTCTAGATTGTCGTTTACGGATTTTATGTCCTGTTCGCGGTAGGCGTTTTCCTGTTACGTTTTTTACTCTGAGCTCGCAATGCCGCATCATACGAGCGCCGCGCCCAGACAGCAGCCTGTTCGCGCTCTTCCATACATTCCGCCGGCGCCTGGTAATACGAAATTCTGGCGACCTTGCCGTTCTTGAAGTATTCGAACCGGCCCAGGCCTTGTTCGTCGAAATAATGGGCATTTTCGGCATCGGCTTTCAAATACAGCGTGTCGTCCGCCACCAGAGCAAACATCAAACCATCGCGATAGATACCGTAGCCGCCGAACATCTTGCGTATGCTAACGGGGCCGAACAGCTCGAAAACTTCCGGTAGATAGCTTATCAGTTCACTCATCGCAACCTCAAAAAAATGCATGTCCGCACCGTCCCGCCACTTTATAAAACCAGTTTTAACTTACAGCCGCTGGTAACGGCAGAGCCCGAGCGACGTTAATCGCTTATCGGTTTGAAAACAATACCCTCGCTGTGGCCGGGGTTGCCTATTTGATTCATGCATTCGCAGCCAGCGAAAGCCGGCGACCGAATGTCAAAACTTGAGTACTATTATTCAACGAAGCACTGCGCGGAAGCCAGCCAAAATATTACTTAACCGGCTAAAGTCATGTGTTGAGTACGCCAAGCGGGTAACCGTGTTGGCTATTGCCTGGGGACCGGCTTTTGTCCGCCATAGGCCAGAGCCTCTCGGATATAGCGCTCGTAGTCGTCCTGGTAATCGAGCGGGATGATGACCCATTCCCTGAACCGCTTCCCGGTAAAATTGAATTCCATTCCAACGCCTTCGTCGATCAGCTCGCTTACCCGCTCGGGCGAGACCTTGACGATCAGGCCGTCGCCCTTATCGAACCACATGGCGATGAACGCGCCGTTGTAGCGCAGGCATGGCGACCCCATCATCGTCGAACCTTCGACGCCGGGCTCTTTAAGCAATTGCCGCACCGCTTGGTCGTAACTCGTCACTGCCGCTCCTCGATCTTACACATAATGTATCCGAGCAAGCTCGGAACGTTATCCAAATTACGCGACCCCATCAGCCTGCCGGTCAATCCGTAGCGTCTGAGTTCGGCGAGTCCGAGCGGACTCTCCGTATCGATGGGGATGGAAAGCGCAGGCCGTAGCGCCATAAACGATTTCACCGCTTTGCCGGGTTCGGTTTCGCCTTTCAGGAAGCGGCGAACCTGCGGCGCGACCGCAACGCCGTCAATGCCGACGGCAATCACGTCGCAGAGGAAAGCAATCTGCTTATACGGTGCAGCCAAATAGATCAGCACCGCATCGCCGGCCTTCACCTTGGTGTGCATCGGCCACCAGGCCTGCTGTTCGGCCATGGCGCCGAGCACGTCGTAGTACTTGATGTTGGCGGGATAGAGCCAGTGCGTCATCGGCATTGACCGAACTCGGCGCGGAACTCCTCGGCATCGTAATAGATGCGGATGTTCTGAATCTTGCCGTTCTTCACTTGGTAGATTTCGGCAAGACCGAAGCGGATCTCTCTGCCGCTCGGCGCCGCCACGGTCAGAACGCCCTCCAGCAGGGCGAGGTCCCCCTGACCGAAGGCGGAAACCGGTTCGTAACCCCGAACCCTGGGAAAGAAGTCGTTGTTCAGCGCGATAAAGTTGTCCTTGCCGCGAACCAAGCCGGCAGCCGGCCCGGTGAAACTGATGTCGTCGGCGACAAAGCCGGTCCAGCGGCTGTCGCCGGCTGCGAGCCATTGTTGGAATTGTTGGACGGTCGGTAAGGCATTCGGTAATGTCATTGCAGTCTCCTTGGTTGAATAGACATTACTTAGACAAATGAGCCGTCGATTTCGGACGAACCTCCAGCACATTGCGTTTTTTGCCTTCTTCCACCCACGCTTCGCGATTTTCCAGCATGAAGCTATTCAGTAGTGTATTCGGACTATTGAGCGGATCGACGGCGCGGGCCAGTTCCAAGCGCAGGTCGAGCAGGTATTCGCGATCCGGCGAGTCCCCCTGTCTGACCATGGCGATTTTGTTGGCTTCCGCCTGTGCATCCTGTTCGGGGTTCAGAATGCCTTTAAGCGTCGTGCACTGATCGCAGGACCCGAGCTTGGAGACAAACGAGCAGCGATGGTCGAAGATGCGGATCATATTCTTGCGCGCATCGGCAACGGCGTGTTTAACCTTGCCCTCGCTCAGGCCGGTGATAGCCATGATTTCGCCGACCTTGAATTCGTAAATTTCCTTGAGCAACAGGCAAACCTGTTGTTCGACCGGCAGCGTCTTGTTGATACAGTTCAGGCAGTAGGCGATGTGTTCGCGGATTTCGTAGTTGCGATCGGGCGTGGCGTCGAACACGGCGCGGAATGCCGCCCAGTGCTCGGCCGAATGGATATGCAGCATGGCGCCGTAATCCTGGCTATCCTCCTCCCAGCGCTGCTGCTTGCTCAACAGGTTCCTCGACAGATTGAGGGCGATTGAAAATACCCAGGTCTTGAATGACGACTCGCCCCTGAATGAATCTATATTCTCCAACACACGAATATAGGTTTCCTGAACGATATCCTCCGCATCCTGGCGCCGGGGTAGCAACCGGAACACGAACGAAAGCAGTTCGCTCCTGAGCGCAAGAAATGAATCAATGGCTTCAGCATTATTCATAATCAAACTTGTATTTCTGTGGAAGATCCAAGAATCATCGCCATTTTGTTAATACTCTCATTGGGGGGTATTGCTATGGCCATGAATTTAACTTTTGTAGTAACTACTCGCGCGCCCTAGCGGTAGCATCGCCCGCCAAGGCTATTTGAATAGCGATGAGTGGATTATATCCCCGGTTGGCCATGGTTTGCAGATGGCTGGAGATTCGACAGTAGGCATG
>NZ_JBSYXO010000045.1:0-24921 GCF_054172045.1 Methylomonas sp. MgM2
TGCTTTATAAGTTAATCTAGCGGCTGGCTCAGCGAATCAATGCGGATTGCGGGGGCGATAAAATCAACAGCCTGATAGATGATCTCACGGAGTCACATAAGCCACGGTCTTTGATTCAATTAATATTTTTGACATGATATTTTCTCTATGAATGAATTTAAAAAATTAACGCACAACACAAACCTCAACAAGTCGATCAGATTTGTCAAAATCAAGACTAATTATTGTTTTATACTCGAACGGACGAATTCTCATAGTAATTTCAGGTTCATCAATAGAGGTATATCCAAACGTGCTACCCTTGCTGCCCTTTAATGTTATACCCTGCTCTCTTTTTCGAAAAATCTTGCTATAAATACCTGCTTCAACATTATTATCCATAAATTCAAATACTTTTTGTCGATCTGTTCCCGGTTTTATTAGGCTTTGAAGCACGACTTGCATCGCTTTCGGACCAGAGAAATAGTCAAAATTTAATTTAATATGGCGCGCTGCAAAATTCTTATCGTTGTCCATAAACGGATTAAGTTGAATGGCAGTGATTTTATCCTCAATATCTGATAGTAAAAAAATAGACCAGTTGGTCTCATTGCCATTTGGTTCAGAGCAACGTTTAGTGAACCAATACAGCTTAGCGTTAGTCGGCGGTTCCCAACGTTTGCCGAGTTTTGTTTTACTTTTTAGTTCATCCCTGCTGGGTAACAATCCATTTTCGTTTAACGCAACAAAATCTGTGCAAGGTTTTGCATCAATTTTTTTTTCAAAATTACTAAGTGAATTTAAAAGCAATTTACTGCTTGATTCTTTTGGATAGGCTTTTTCAATTTCCGCCTTTATTTTTGCATAATGGATTGGGTTGTACTTACATGTATCAAATAGGAAATCTTTATTTTTTTCCATTACCAAATCAACCTTCACGTTGTCTTGATTAGTTTCCGAAATACCATCTGCATGCTTCTCTTGCGAGTAACTAAATTCTAAGTTAATGAAAGTTACCAGCAAGACTGCAAGGCGCAATAACCAACGGGCATTGCGCCGTATTGTTAAATTGAAACCATTTGCCGACAGACTCATTTTCATTTGAACATTCCCAAGCTGAAAGTTAAACCAATTGCGAATTACGTCATTTCCCCCAATGGTATCAGGCATTTGCCGTATGACATGCCGCCAAAAACCTTAGCAAATTGACTAGGCTGCCATTTGTTTGGGTCGGTAGCGCTTGTTCGGGTGATACCAGCGAGCCAAATCTGCGTTCAGCACCTCTTTTGGCCCTGATTCTCCACTGCAACGAGCCAAGGTACCCATATTCTTGGTCCGGCTTAGGCGTCGAATACGCGTCGTAGTGAAAAAAATCGTAATTCAAGATCAGTTCCGGTTTTTTTTCGAAACGCCCGTCGTCGAGTTGGGTAAATCCGGCGTTGACGAATTGATGAGCCATATGCGTTGGCCGACAGCACCGCCGCTAACGGCCAGATTTCGCCGCTTTGATCCTGAACCGACCAATCGTGAGTGAGCGTATCGTAATCGGCCAACTTCAAACCTTGGTCGCCGTTTAACCAGGTCACGAACAAATCCGAACCATCGATGCCGGCGTCGAGATCCGCGAATGCCAGGCCAACCAGTCGGATGATGCTGGATTCGTTCGGTTGTTCGATCACGGTGTCGATGCCCGCGCCTGTTTTCAGCCAATAGGTATCGACACCGGTACCGCCTTCCAGTCTGTCCTCGCCCGAGCCGCCGTCCAGGCTATCGTTGCCGGCCAAGCCCTGCAGGATATCGGCGTAGCGTGAACCGGCCAATACGTCGTCGCCGCTGCTTCCCGCCACTAACGGATGCCGTAACGCGTCCAGTGCCGCCATACTCATTTCAGAGCCGTCGGCGAATTGAAAACGGCTGATCGCCGCCGAATCACTAAACCAGTTTTCCAGCCTCAGGCCGGCGGCAGCGCTGTTATACAGGGTAATCAGCAGATCGCCGTTGCTTTGCCGGGTTAACCGAACATCGCTATGTTGGATGCCGGCACCGAATACGACGCGGTCGTTTTCGGCATCCGCTTGCCAAGGTATGACGTCGTTTTCACTCTCCTTACCGAACAAAATTGAGTAGGGGACTATCGAATGAAAAAAATATAGTTCTGATAAAGGGGCCGCTTTGTCATCAATAGCTGACCGTCACCTGGCTGGATTTTTAACTTCTTCAATGGCGCCTATTGCCAAAGCCAGTTATTCCTAACTAATGCCATCAAAGCTCTTTGGTAAGGCGGCAAGATGAAGTTCGGATTTTACCCGTCAGGATTTCGCCATGCCGTCTTTAGTCAATTCCGCTTTGACGCGATTTTTTAAGATAATGAAATCGGTATGCGATACCCCTATCAAGTCCGAAATTTTTCGGACCAAATATTCTTCGTACATACTCAGATCGCCATCGGCGTACGCAACTCGCCACAACGATTCAATAAGCTTGATTTTTTGTTCCGTAGAAAATTCCCGATTGATCAAATGAGTAAACTGAAAGTAATCGGTTGCGGCTTTTCTTTGATCTTCGGCTAATTCGGTTAAAGCGTTCGTCTGTGCCGGCGACAGCGAAAACAGCGCCTCAAGTCTAGCTCGGATGCTTTCTTGTTCTTCCTTTTTTAATCTATCGTCCATATGCATCATTTCGATCAACAACGCCGCGCAAGCGATCCGTAGATTTTCCTCGCGAGACTTTTCGGTCGGCGGAAGCGCTATGTGCTGCTCAAAAAAGAGCTTTATCTGGTTTAGCATAAACGAAATTCAACTTTTTCAATCGGCAGAATATGAAGCGGCGGCGCGTATATACCGGTAAGCCGCTTGTAACCTTAAAGGCGACATTTTTACATAATTAGTGCCGGTATTGTTTTTTCATATTCCGATCTGCCGGCGCAAACCGTAGCGGCGTGGCATGTATCTTCTTTATCCTGGGCGATAGTACTCGTTATTTTGTCGACGGTGCGCTGAGGTCAGATGCTTTTGATCGAGTCGCGCATCTGACCGCCCCCGCCATCGCGGCGCATGAAATTCCTCGGCAAGACGATGACTTTGTTAACAAAATTGGCCGCCACGTTGAAACACCGGATTACGCACTACCATTTGCCCGAACGCTGGCGTCCAAGCTATGTGTGTTATTTGCCGTGTATTGTGTGATATCGCTCGTTTTTTCCCGGCGGCACGAATGAATTTCAATCATTATGCTCATGTATTTAAAGGATTTTATGCTTTGGTGCGAAATGTGTTTGTACTAGAGGCACTGGGCCGGTCAATGCTACTTGCTTGATAGACTTGAGCGATCAATCAGTATCGATTTTTCCACACAGCATGACAACAATTAGGATTGTGAGACATGAACAGAACCATACTATCGCCGGCGCTGGCCGTTATACTGGCCGGAGGTTTTAACCTTACGGCGGAAGCCAACGTCCTTTCATTTTCGGGCACTATCAATCAAATCGCCGGAGGCACTTCTTACGATGCCTGGAAGTTTAACGTTCAAAGCGCGGGAAGTTTTACTGTCGATTTGGCAGCTTACGAGGCGACCGATCACAGATCGACGACGGTCAATACCCCTGTCGATATCAATGGCGACGGCGAATTTACCTGGCTGGACCCCGATACTCATATTTACAAGGATGACGGGCACCTGGATGCTGCGGACGCTATTGTCCGTTGCGACGATACCGATAACAACTGTGCCGTTTATCAAAATGGGCTGAGTGAAATAACTAGTCCGGTGCTGGTGAGCAGCCATCTGCAAACCGAAGAGAGCGAGGACGGTTCCGTGCATTGGCGGCGCGACCCGTGGTTTGACGTGACGTTTGCGCAACCGGGCGACTATCTTTTTTTAGTGGCCGATTATCGATTGACACCGGAAGAAGCGGAGGGCAGATACAACGGTTTCGGCGGCAGTCCGGACTCGTTTTCAGCTCCTTCGGGCTATGACAATCCCATACTGGATCACGCGGACTATACGGTAACGTTAAGCTCCGACACGATGAATTTTACGCTCGACGGGAACACGATTACCGTTACAGCAGTCCCGGTGCCGGCAGCGGTTTGGCTATTCGGGACGGCTTTAGCCGGCATCGGCGCGATCGGCCGCCGCAAACCGTCGCTTACGGCCTAAGGTTGCGTCGATCGGTCCACTCCGGTATCGAACATGATCCGTCATCGTTTCAAGCCGGTTTTCATCCCCGCATTTCTATTCGTTCAAAATGATACGTGATGGATTTCGGCGGAGCCGAAATCCGACCGGTGTATCTGATGGCGGATTGTTTTCATAACGACCGGCCGGACCGGAATGACCGCTTTGAGATTTGGACGTTCCTGCTCTATTACGCCGGGTCGGTGCTGCGGAGCGCGCTATATTTTACCGCCGGTTGACCGGGCCTCGCCGCTGTTTTCATCGCGGCTGCAACAGACCGAAGGGATGCTTTCCGCAACTATTGGTAAAACGCGCAAATCAAGGTCCTCTGCTATTTTAAGGTCAACGGAATAATCCAATCCGACGGCGCCAGACAGATAGCCTCTTTGCAGGCCTGAGCGCGGACGATCAGTCGAAGATTTTCGACGTCGCCCGGAAGCGTCACCTGCACCGGAATCCTTAACTCGCCTTTATACACTTTAATTTGACCCAATGGCGTGGTCATAGCGAGCGCTTCGGGATAGGCCGGCTTTACTCGCGCCTTGCCGGAGCTTTCTCGAACATCAACAGCGGTAGGAATCAGAAAATCGAGACTGGCCGGATTGGCATTGATATGCCAACCTTCGGCGATGTCGAGGGCCGCCGTAACAGTGAGGCTGTTTCCTGTACGCCCGGATACCGATACGCTAACCCGCACATGCGTTTTGGTTTCCGCCGCCTCCTCTCGCGCCGGCGGCTCAATCGGCCGCTGTGATTCCTGTTGCTCCGGCGTCAATCGAATCAGGCGAAGCAGCGCGTGCATCATGTGCACATAGCCTCTCGGATTGTCCTTGACGGGCTGTCCGAATGCTTTGAGTAGCCCTTCGGCCTGCTGTTTCCACTCCGGATTGCCCGTGACTTCGTAAAGATCCAGCAAGGCATGCGCCATCACCGCATTGCCGGAAGGAAGGGCCGAATCCAACGCATTCTTCGTGCGCACCAGCAAGCGCTCGCTGCCGTCGGTGAAATAATAGCCGCCGTGCTCGGCGTCCAGGAACAGCATTCCAACCCGGACCACCAGAGCCTTGGCCGCATGCAAGTACTTATCGTCTTCGGTCGCCCGGTAGGTGGATACCAGTCCCTGGATCAGGAAGGCATAATCCTCGAAATAGGCCGCAATTTCAGCCTTGCCGTTACGCCAGGTACGATAGAAGGTGCTGTCATTTTTTTGCAAATTGGCCAGAAGAAAATCGGCTGCGCGTCCGGCGGCCCGGGTATATTCGGCCTTTCCCATGACTTGCCCGGCTCGGGCTAATGCGTCTATCATCAGCCCGTTCCAAGCCGTGACGATTTTGTCGTCAACATAGGGCAATTTGCGCTTGTCCCTGACTTTTCGTAGTGCGGCCATCACGGACTGCTGTCGGGCGATCGCATCCTCATAAGGCTGGCCGCCCGCCTTGGCAATAGCGGCAAGCGCTTGTTTCAGATACAGGACTTTGCCGTCGGTGTGCTTGTGGCCGGGAATCTCAGGAATCGCCGCTAATCCGTAGTGGTCCATCAACCAAGCATAGGATTCCTTATCCAAGGCTTCATGCAGCTCTTTTTCCGTCCAGGCATAATATGCGCCCTCCACGGCATCGGTCTCGGCATCCAGCGCAGAACAGAAGCCGCCGTCTTTGAGCGTCATCTGCCGGAGGGTGAAATCAAAAATACCTTCGGCGACCGCGCGGGCTTCCGACCAGTTCGAAAGAGCATAAATTTCCGTGTAGGCGCGCCCCAGCAAGGCCTGGTTGTAAAGCATCTTCTCGAAATGGGGGATACGCCACTGCGCATCGGTGGCATAACGATGGAAGCCGCCGCCGACCGGGTCGTGAATGCCGCCTTGCGCCATCGCTTCCAGCGTACCGCGAACCATGTCCAGCGCCGGCTTGTTATCGGTTAAGCGGTAGGCGTCCAGTAGAAATAATAGCGCGACTTCATTTGGAAACTTCGGAGCTTGATAAAAACCGCCCAGCCGGTTGTCGTAGTAATCGGCGTAGTGCCGGACCAAGGCGTCGATTTCTTGTGGTCCGGCGAAATTGCCGCCCGTTTCATTTTCCTGTCGCTTGATCTGAGCGATGGCGGAAGCGAGCCGGTCGGCCTGAGCTTCTATAAGGGCTTGATCTCTTGTCCAAAGATCGTGAATCTGCCGAACCACGGACGTAAAATCGGCCGGTGGAAAATAAGTACCCGCAAAAAACGGCTTCAAATCCGGTGTGACAAACACGTTGTTCGGCCAGCCACCGCGCTGAGTCATGATTTGAGTGGCCGTCATATAGATTTCATCCAAGTCAGGGCGCTGCTCGCGGTCGATCTTGATGCTGACGACAGACTGATTCATCACCTTGGCGACTTCGGGATTTTCAAAAACCTCCCTTTCCATTACGTGGCACCAATAGCAGGTGGAATACCCGATTGAGAGCAAAATCGGCTTGTTTTCGTTGCGCGCCTTGGCAAAGGCTTCCTCGCCCCACGGATACCAGTCGACCGGGTTGTGTGCATGCTGCAGCAGATAGGGGCTGCTCGAATCAATAAGCTTGTTCGTCGCAGCATATAACGAATCGGACAACGTCAAAATTCCACTCCTGCCAATGTTAGAGCTATTAAGATCTGACTATCTAAACAATATTTTTGTCAAAAAGTTTCGAGCTGACATGGGGTTTTCGGAAATCGGCGATAGTCCGGTTGTTGAAAAAACATGGTTTCCTGCGGCAGCTAAGGATTTGGCCAAAAACAACTTCCCGTTTTGCCGGTGCGAACCCTGGGGCATACCGAATGAGGAACGCCGTGACTCCTTCCATGGGGGGGCTTGACGGCAGCGTCCTTGCCGCCGACATCCTCACTCGGTACGTCCCCAGTGACTATTGCCATATCGGGAAGTTATTTTGGAGGATATCCTAACGTCAGATAGTCAAACCACCCTGAAAAAAGACTTTATATCCGTTACGCGCCCATGTTGCCGTTCTACACTATGTCGGTTTGCGATCGCCGTTTTCAAGGTTTATCAGACAAACGACGCGGCAATCTTGAATTGCAAATCGCCCTTCCATAACCGTTCGATCGGCCGCCAAAGCCAAGCGGGTTTGCCTTACAGCGCGCCGCTCCGTTTTCTCCCGTCTATACTATGCCAAGATTATCGCGGCACGTTTTATAACTCATGGCATTTGCGTAAACAGGCTACGGAAGCTTATAACATGAAACCGTTTAAAACCGCTTTTGGCCTCTGCTTGGCGGCCGGCCAGTTATTTATGACCGGATGCTCCATTTCTCGCGTGCCTGACAGCGATACGGCGCAAATAAAGATCGTCGCCTTCAACGATTTTCATGGCCAACTGGAATCGCCCGGCAACTTGGCGCAAAGCGCAGGCGACGGCTCGAACAACGGCATTCCGATTGGCGGCGCCGATCAATTGGCCGGCTATGTCGCCAACCTGAAACGACAAAACCCTAATACGATAGTCGTATCGGCCGGCGACTTGATCGGCGCCTCACCTTTGATATCGGCCTTGTTCCACGACGAAGGCACCATAGAAGTGATGAATCGTTTAGGCTTGGATATGAATGCCGTAGGGAACCACGAATTCGACGAAGGCAAAACCGAGCTGCAGCGAATGCGACAAGGCGGCTGCCACCCCACTGGCGTCAATACCTGCCGCGGCGCAGCGGTCGGCACGCCGGTACCGTTCGAGGGTGCTCGTTTCGAATTTCTTGCCGCCAACGTGATCGACATCGCCTCCGGCCGTACACTATTCCCCGCCTATACGATCAAGCACATAGACGGCGTCCGCATCGCTTTTATCGGCATGACCTTAAAAGAAACCGCCACCATCGTTTCACCCGACGGCATCTCCGGTTTGGCGTTTCTGGACGAAACCGAAACCGTGAATGCCTTGGTTCCGAAATTACGCGCGGATGGCGTCGAAGCCGTTGTATTGCTGATCCATCAAGGCGGCACCGTGCCGGCGCCGTTGAATGTCTCGACCATAAACCGATGTGACAAAAGTCTGGCCGGCTCGCCGATCGAGACCATCGTCGCGCATTTGGACGACGCGGTCGACTTGGTCATCTCCGGCCATACGCATCAAGCCTATAATTGCCGAATCGCCAACCGGCGCGGACGATTGATTCCGGTCACCAGCGCCAGCGCGCAAGGACGACTTTTGACCGACATCCGCGTTTGGATAAACCGGTCAAGCGGCGATATTACCGGCGTCACTGCCCGTAACATGATTGTTGATCGCAACCGGCCCGGTATCGAGCCAGACGCAACGATCAAGACATTAGTGGATAAATACGGAACGATCGCGGAGCCACTGGCCAATCGGGTCATCGGCCGAATTAGCGCCGATATTTCCGGAACCCAAAACGACGCCGGCGAATCCGCCTTGGGCGATCTGATCGCGGACTCGCAATTGGCCGCCACTCGATCAAAAGCGTCCGGCGGAGCCGAAATCGCATTTATCAATCAAGGTTCGATAAGAACGGATTTAAGCTATGCCTCAAGCCGCGCCGGCGAAGGCGACGGTAACATCACTTATACCGAAGCCTTTGCAGTACAGCCTTTCGGCAATAACTTGGTGACGATGAGTTTGACCGGCGCGCAAATTCATACCTTATTGGAACAACAGTTCCGCGGCTGCACCGAAGCCTACCCGGACGATGCTCCGTCCCAAGGCCAGCCGGTTAATCGCATCCTGCAAGTGTCCGCAGGTTTCCACTATGGTTGGCGAGCAAGCGGCGCGCCTTGCCATAAGGTCGATCCCGGCAGTATTACGCTTAATGGCATACCGGTCGATGCCGGTAGCAACTATCGGGTAACCGTAAATAGTTTTCTGGCCAATGGCGGCGACCAGTTTTATCTGTTCAGACAAGGCGGCGAACGCTTGGGTGGCGTGCTCGATTTGGACGCACTGGAACGTTATTTCAGCACCAACCCGCTTATCCGACCCGACGCGGATCATCGCATTACCCGGATAGATTAAGTGCCTCCAAGACAGGAACTCAATAAAAGCTCGACACATTTCCGATCACAAAACCAGCCGGCTCCCATTATAATACGCGGTTTTGGTTAAGTTTTAAGTCCCCTACTCTTTCTACGTGTAATATCCGGCCATGAAATTATTGCTCGCATACCTTTCCACTTGCTGGTTTAGAAACAACCCCATGGAATTGACTCCGACAGTCTCCTTCATGTGGAAAAACGTGGCTTTCTATCTGTTATCGGGTTTCATCGTGGAAGGCCTGATCGCCGACCCGGTCGAAGGTCCGTTGGAAGTGATCGGACGCATCATCATGGCTTTCAGCTCCGTCGCCGCGCTGTTGCTTTACGAAAAAAAATGGCCTTACTTCGGCCGCTTGTACACCTCTATTTTTGTCTGCGAAAACTTCATCATGACTTTAGCGGTCGCCGTCGAAGCCCTTTATTTTTGGATGGTGATCAATCACCGACCGTATTATGAAGAAGTCGCCACGGGGCTGGGGGTATTTTTGGTCCTTTGGTACGTCACTATCGTTGCCTACATCTTTCGCCGCTTCTTCGACCAACCAACCAACGTCAGCCTAATTTTCGCCTTCAGCTATTTCGTGCTGACCTACGGCATCCCGATGATGCTGATGGACATGTAAGGCGCCGACTTTTCACCTTTTTTCGATCATGCAATTCAAACTCAAAACCCAAGACGGCCAAGCCCGCCGCGGCCGACTGACGCTCGCTCGCGGCGTCATCGAGACGCCTATTTTCATGCCGGTAGGCACCTATGGCACTGTTAAATCCCTGACGCCGGAAGACTTGGATAGCCTTGGCGCCCAAATCATACTCGGCAACACCTTTCACCTGATGCTGCGTCCGGGCATGGATGTCGTCAAAGCCCATGGCGACTTGCATGATTTCATGCGCTGGCGGAAACCGATATTGACCGATTCCGGCGGCTTTCAGGTCTTCAGTCTGGGCGCCTTGCGCAAGATCAGCGAACAAGGCGTCACATTCAAGTCGCCGGTCAACGGCGGCAGGATTTTCATGGGACCGGAAGAATCGATGCAGGTGCAGCGGGATTTGGGTTCCGATATCGTGATGATTTTCGACGAATGCACGCCGTACCCGGCCACCTACCAACAGGCCGCCGATTCGATGCGGCTATCGTTACGCTGGGCCGAGCGCAGCAAACGCGCGCATGAAGGTAATGAGTCCGCCCTGTTCGGCATCGTACAAGGCGGCATGTACCCGGAGCTGCGCCGCGAATCGATCAACGGCTTAACCAACATCGGCTTCGACGGCTATGCCGTCGGCGGCCTGTCGGTGGGAGAACCCAAACACGAGATGCTGGAAACTCTGGATGCGATCATGCCCGAAATGCCGGCCGACAAACCCCGCTACCTGATGGGCGTCGGCACCCCGGAGGATTTAGTCGAAGCGGTACGCCGCGGCGTGGATATGTTCGATTGCGTGATGCCTACCCGCAACGCCCGTAACGGACATTTATTCACCCGCTACGGCGTCATCAAAATCCGAAACAATCAATACCAATTCGACACCCGCCCCCTGGATGAGGATTGCACCTGCTATACCTGCCGCAACTATTCGCGCTCGTATCTGAAGCATCTGGACAAATGCAAGGAAATGCTGGGATCGCGCCTGAATACCATACATAATTTACATTATTATCTGGAACTGATGCAGAGCATGCGCGATGCGATCGAAACCGGACGTTTCGACGCATTCATGCGGGAGTTTTACGAACTGCGCGGCGTAACGATGCCCTACGGATAAAAAACGCTATAACTTACTACAGGGGCTTTAGATGGCGGAAATCGATAATCTGGAACTGCTACTCAGCGAAATCGACTTGCTAAAAACCGAACTGCAACTTCAACCTTGCTTACAGGAACGCGCATGGCTCGATATCCTGGCGATCGAAAACACTTACCATAGCAACCGCCTGGAAGGCGGCTCTTTAGACCAGCGGGAAACGGAAATGGTCATACGTACCGGCTTGATGCTGCCGGGAAAGCCGATGGCGGAAAACCTGGCGGCATTAAATCATTTTCAAGCGATTCAATTAATTCGCGACCAAGCCGACGAACAAGCGCTGCTATCTGAAGAATTGCTAAAGCAACTGCATAGACTGTTGGCGAGAGCAATCAATACGGACCGGAGCGGTTCGTATCGCGATCAAACCGCCATCTTAACAAATGGTAAACCGGCTCCTTCGCCTGAAGAATTGGCAAGCTTAATTGCCGACGCCATTCACTGGGCGCATCTGGAAGGTCCATTTTTACATCCCATGGTTTTTGCCGGCGAATTATGCTTGCGCCTGGAATCCTTAAAGCTATTCCCCTATTACAACGGTCTTTGCGCCAGACTCGCATTGAATCTGATTTTACTGGAGGAAGGCTATCCGCTCCTCAATTTTGCAAGTGACGACGCCGGTCGCACAGCTTATTACACCGCCTTGGCAAATACCCAATCCAGTTCCGACAACAATCTATGGGCATGCTTCATCGCAAAACAAGCACTCCGGACCGCACAAAATTTACTGGCGCGTTTACAAAAACAGAATGGCGCGCTCAATTGACAGGCGAGCGCCTCCTTTAAGCGATCGATCCCGCCGATAAATGATGGAACGGCCCCAACGATAAACCGATTATTCTTGATCCAGACCAAACGCTTTATGTAAAGCGCGTACGGCCAGTTCCAGATATTTCTCGTCAATGACCACCGAAATCTTGATCTCGGAAGTCGAAATCATCTGAATGTTAATGCCTTCATTCGATAACACTTTAAACATCGTGCTGGCGATACCGGCATGAGAGCGCATGCCAACCCCGACGATAGAGACTTTGACGATACTGTCGTCACCGATGATAACGGTATCGCCGCCGAGATCTGCGCGTAAGCCTTCCAACACTTTTTTTGCGCGAGCAAAATCGCTACGGTTAACCGTAAAGGTAAAATCCGTCGTGCCATTTTCCGAAATATTCTGCACAATCATATCGACTTCGATATTTTCGGCGGCAACCGGTCCCAGGATTTTGAAAGCGACGCCGGGCAAGTCGGGCACACCGGTTAGAGTCAGTTTTGCCTCGTCGCGGTTAAAGGCAATGCCCGAGATTAACGCTTTTTCCATTTCTGATTCCTCATAGGTAATAAGGGTGCCGTTACCTTCCATGAATGAAGACAGCACCCGCAATTTGACATTGTATTTACCGGCAAATTCGACCGAGCGGATCTGCAACACCTTGGAGCCTAAACTGGCCATTTCCAACATTTCTTCAAAGGTAATTTTCTCCAAGCGGCGCGCTTTGGGCACTACGCGCGGGTCCGTGGTGTATACGCCGTCTACGTCGGTATAGATGTGGCACTCGTCTGCGTTCAAGGCTGCGGCCAAGGCCACACCCGTCGTATCCGAACCGCCCCGGCCCAAGGTCGTAATGTTGCCGTTTTCATCGACACCCTGGAAACCGGCCACGACGACGACGCGCCCGGCGTTAAGGTCGGCGCGTATGTTGGCTTCATCGATCTCGCGGATACGCGCCTTGGTATGAGCGCTATCAGTCAAGATTCGTACTTGTCCGCCGGTATAGGAGCGCGCATCCACGCCTAGGTTATGTAATGCCATAGACAGCAATGCAATGGTGACCTGCTCGCCCGTGGACAGTAAAACGTCCAGTTCTCGGCCGCAGGGCTGTGTCTGCATTTCCTTAGCCAAACCCACCAAACGGTTGGTCTCGCCGCTCATCGCTGAAACCACCACCACGATTTGATCACCCGATTCGCGGGCATTTTTAACTTTTTCAGCGACCGCTTTTATGCGCTCGACCGAACCGACGGACGTGCCGCCAAATTTGAAAACGTACAATGCCATGTATAAATTCGACCTGTTTGCTTTATAAAAGTATCGCCACCGAATTTTCCGTAATAGGGGAAAACCATCAGGAAATTAGCGGTTGTCTGAATGAGCGGCTATTTTAACGCGACTTGGCCTTGTAAAAGAACCGTATAAAAAAATACCGCTGGAATTTTGGCCGCCAGTCCTGATGAACCGCAGCACTTCCGGCCCGGTTTATGTTGAGAGGTCTGTGTGGCGCCCGGTTCCGGTTTCCAAGCCGACACGGATGCAACTTTTTGTCGGACCCGATCAGGCCGTTATTCCATCGTTTTCAATTGAGCTGCCGTACGCGTACCGAGAAATACGTCTGTACCTAAGCGGCTGACATTGCGTCCTTGAACAAAATCGAGCGGAAAAACTTCGCCCTTACCGAGCTGACGAGCTAGGTTCCGCCAACTGATTTTCCAGCGATGCTTTCATATTCTGCAATTCAGAAAACCTGGCCATGATTAATCGAATCTGATGTTTTGCATTAGATATATCTGAATCGAGCAAATACTGCTCGATCTTACCGGCGAGTTCTCGAAAGTTTTCGAAGCCGTAAAAACAAAAGGTACCGTGCAGTTTATGAGCAATTTCCAAAGCCTGTTGATTTTGATCGTTTTGCAAAGCCCGGTTAATGCCGGTCAATTGTCCCGGCACCTCTTGAAAAAGTTTTTGTAAAAATAACCGTCCCAGCTCCCGATTATGCTCCACTTTTTCCAATAGCGTGTCGGTGTAATAATTGCTGGTAATTCCGTTTGCCGAAGTACACCACTGCGATATGACACGCTGTAAATCCGCCAATACGATCGGTTTGATCAAGACCTCGTTAAAACCATCCGCGATTAATAAATGTCTACGCTGAATCTGAACGTGAGCGGTAATCGCAATCATCGGCACGGACTGATTGATACAGCCCGCCCTTGCTTTTTTAACTAATTCAGATCCGTTCATTACCGGCATATTTACATCGATAAATACAAGAGAATACGAATTTTTTTGAAGCAACTCCCAAGCTTCGCCACCATCGCATGCCAAGGTAATATCCTGTGTCCAATATTGGATTTGCTCGGTCAAAAGCCAACGATTCATCTCATTATCATCGACAATCAAAATCGATAAAGCGGCCATAATCATACATTGAGTTTAATTCAGTTATTTTACGGATTATCCTACCACACATCTAACAGACGAAGTCCACCGCCAATAACATTTGAGCTCCCGCTTTGACTCATATACCGCTTAGACATAAAAAAACCTCGGCGCTTTTCCGGCGCCGAGGTTTTCGGTTTGAGCCGAGTGCTTAAACGGTAAATTACATCATACCGCCCATGCCACCCATGCCGCCCATGCCGCCCATATCAGGCATGCCTGGTTTTTCGTCTGCAGGATGTTCGGCAACCATCACTTCAGTAGTAATCATCAGGCCGGCAACGGAAGCGGCGTTTTGCAGCGCAGAACGGGTCACTTTGGCCGGGTCCAGGATACCCATATCAATCATATCGCCGTATTCGCCGGTTGCCGCGTTGTAACCGAAGTTACCGCTGCCTTTTCTGACTTCGTTCAAAACCACGGATGCTTCGTCGCCCGCGTTGGCTACGATTTGGCGCAACGGTTCTTCCATCGCACGGCGCAGGATGTTGATACCGACGGTTTGATCGTGATTTTTGCCTTGCAGGCCTTCCAGAGCGGACAATGCGCGAATCAATGCAGTACCGCCGCCGGCAACCACACCTTCCTCTACCGCAGCGCGGGTAGAATGCAGCGCGTCTTCGACGCGGGCTTTCTTCTCTTTCATTTCCACTTCGGTAGCGGCACCGACTTTAATCACCGCAACCCCGCCGGCCAGTTTAGCCAGACGTTCTTGCAGTTTTTCACGGTCGTAGTCTGAAGTCGCTTCTTCGGCTTGAGCACGGATTTGCGCAACGCGGCCTTTGATTTGGCCTTCGTCGCCGGCACCGTCGATGATGGTGGTGTTTTCTTTGTTGATTTGTACCCGTTTTGCGGTACCCAGCATGTCCAGATCGGCTTTTTCCAAAGACAGACCGACTTCTTCGGAAATGACGGTACCGCCGGTCAGGATTGCGATGTCTTCCAGCATGGCTTTACGGCGATCCCCGAAACCAGGCGCTTTAACCGCAGCGACTTTCACGATGCCGCGCATGTTGTTGACGACCAAAGTGGCCAACGCTTCGCCTTCCACGTCTTCGGCGATGATCAGCAAGGAACGGCCGGATTTAGCCACGCCTTCCAGGATAGGCAACATTTCGCGGATGTTGGAGATTTTTTTGTCGTACAACAAGACGAACGGCTCTTCCAGTTCGACGCTCATGTTTTCTTGTTTGTTGATGAAATACGGAGACAGGTAGCCGCGGTCGAATTGCATACCTTCTACGACGTCCAGTTCGTTTTCCAAGCCGGAACCTTCTTCGACGGTAATCACGCCTTCTTTACCGACTTTTTCCATTGCTTCGGCGATGATTGCACCGACCGATTCGTCAGAGTTAGCCGAGATGGTACCTACTTGAGCGATGGCTTTGCTGTCGCTGCAAGGCGTTGCCGCTTTTTCGATGGCACTAACCGCCGCGGTGACCGCCATGTCGATACCGCGTTTCAGGTCCATCGGGTTCATGCCGGCCGCAACGGATTTCAAACCTTCGTTGACGATGGCTTGAGCCAGTACGGTTGCGGTTGTGGTGCCGTCGCCGGCGACGTCGGAAGTCTTGGACGCCACTTCTTTAACCATTTGCGCGCCCATGTTTTCGAATTTGTCTTTCAACTCGATCTCTTTAGCGACCGATACGCCGTCTTTAGTAATGGTTGGGGCACCGAAGCTTTTGTCCAAAACGGCGTTACGGCCTTTAGGACCCAAAGTAACTTTAACTGCGTTTGCCAGGATGTTGACGCCTTGCGCCATCAGAGAACGAGCGTCACCGCCGAATTTTACGTCTTTTGCTGCCATTTTTTTATATTCCTAAATCTGTTAACGAATTGATAAACAATTGTTTGGGATTAACCCAAGATGCCCATGATGTCTTCTTCGCGCATGATGACGTATTGCTCACCACCGACTTTGACTTCCGTCCCGGAATATTTGCCGAACAACACTTTGTCGCCAACTTTAACTTCCAGAGCACGCACTTGACCGTTATCTAGCGGCTTGCCGGGACCTACGGCCAACACCTCGCCTTCGCTAGGTTTCTCTGCCGCGGAACCAGGCAGTACGATGCCGCCAGCGGTTTTGGTTTCTTCTTCAACACGTTTTACGACAACGCGGTCATGTAACGGACGAATTTTCATCAATGTCTCCTTTAGAAAAAAAGTTAAAGATAGAACTATTAGCACTCTCTTGCAATGAGTGCTAATAATATCGAGCTTTTGCACTCTGTCAAGCTCTTTGGCATTATCTGCGGCCTATCCAACGCACTTATCGACATGAACGACGAACAATTACTCCGCTACAGCCGTCAAATCATGCTGCCGCAAATCGATATCGCCGGCCAGCAAAAACTTCTAGATGCCAAAGTCTTGATTGTCGGGGCCGGCGGCCTCGGCTCGCCCGCCGCAATGTATCTTGCCGCAGCCGGTGTCGGGCAAATTACGATCTACGACGACGATCAAGTGGATATCACCAATTTGCAACGCCAGATAGCCCATGGCACCTCCGATATAGGGGTCGATAAAGTCATTTCAACCCTAAACGCGATAAAAAATATCAACCCGGAAGTTAAGGTTCTGGCTCGAAGACTTCGCTTACAAGACGAGCAATTGCGAAAGGAAGTGTCGACCGCCGATGTGGTATTGGATTGTAGCGATAACTTTCGCACCCGCTTCTCGATCAACCAGGCGTGCGTTTTGGAACACACGGCGCTGGTATCCGGTGCAGCCATCCGATTCGAAGGTCAGATAAGCGTTTTCACGCCAGGCCGGAACAATAGCCCGTGCTACAACTGCTTATACCAAAGTGACGGCGAGGAATTACAAAACTGCGCTCATAACGGCGTCATCGCACCGATTACCGGTATTGTCGGCAGCACTCAGGCTTTGGAAACAATGAAGCTGATCATGAACATCGGCGAAACCTTGACCGGTCGCCTGTTATTACTCGACGGACTGACAATGGAATGGCAGACGCTACGCTTAAAGAAAAATGCGGCCTGCCCGACTTGCGGCAAGAAATGAAACAAAAAAGCCGGCAAGTCCCGGCTTTTTCGTTTGTACTGGGCAATTATTTTTTGGCTAGCGCGCCTTTTACCATATCAATCAGTTTGCATGCCATATCCAATACTTTGGATTCACTATCCCCGTGCGGTTCGATATCGCCGAAGGGCTCGCCGTTTTTCATCGTATACATGTAAATGAAATAACCCAACGGCGCGAACGCGACGCATGCAATCAATAGCATAAAAAACCAAATTTCAATTAGACCACCCATCATCTCCTCCAATTTGTTGTTTTTGTTTTTAAAATATAGCTTGAGACTCGAATACCGAATATAACCTTATACTGTATGAGGAACAAGCGCAAAAAATTTGCTGATAATTTAGAGAGCCGCATCCGGTTCCGCCACAACCGACAACGCAAACCCGATACCCGAATCCTATGAAGAGTTCAAATAAAACCGCTTGGCACAGTCGATCGCCCGAAGACTTATTGATTCAACTAAGCTCGAACTCTGAGCAGGGCTTGAGTGAAGCGGAAGCGGAGCAACGTTTGCAACAATACGGCTTCAATCGCTTAACCCCTCGCCGCGGCAAAAGCCCGTTAATCCTGTTTCTGTCCCAATTCCATCAACCCTTAGTCTACATCTTGATCGTATCCGGTGCGATTACGGCTTTTTTACAAGAATGGGTGGACAGCAGCGTCATTTTTGGCGTGGTTTTGATCAATGCCATCATCGGCTTCATACAGGAAGCCAACGCTTTACGGGCAATTAACGCGCTGTCTCGGGTATTAAATGTCAACAGCACGGTAATACGCAATGGGCAACGCTGCGTCATTCCGGCTGACAAACTGGTGCCGGGCGACATCGTATCGCTCCAATCCGGCGATAGAATTCCGGCGGACCTGCGTTTACTGCAATGCCGTGAGCTACGCATCGACGAATCGGCACTGACCGGTGAATCGGTGCCGGTAGACAAACAGCCGGAAAACCTAGACGAATCGACCGTACTCGCCGATCGCAGCAATATGGCTTATTCGTCTACGCTGGTTACCTTCGGCAGCGGTTTAGGCCTGGTCGTGGAAACCGGCGACCGCACCGAAATCGGCCTGATCAACCGCATGATAGTCGCCGCGACCGACCTCGAAACGCCGCTGACTCAAAAAATAAGCCAATTCAGCCATTTGCTGCTTTGGGTCATCATCGATTTTGCGGTGATCACCTTTGCGGTTGGCGTGTTTCGCGGCGAATCCATGCTGAACATGTTCATGGCCGCCGTTGCATTGGCGGTCGGCGCCATTCCGGAGGGCTTGCCCGCCGCGATTACCATCACGCTGGCGATCGGCGTGTCGCGCATGGCCAAGCGTAACGCCATCATCCGCAAATTACCCGCCGTCGAAACGCTGGGCAGCACCACGGTGATTTGTTCGGATAAAACCGGCACCCTGACGCAAAACCAAATGACTGTGAAAACCGTTTATGCCGGCGGTGCTCGTTACGACGTCGGCGGCAGCGGATACACGCCGGAGGGGGAGTTCTCGGTCGACGGTAAACTTATCGATCCGGCATCGAACGCCGCTTTAGTCGAGACTCTGAAGGCCGGCCTGCTGTGCAACGATGCCCGCCTGATCGCCGACCTCGACCAATGGCGCATCGAAGGCGACCCGACCGAAGCCGCGCTGTTGGTCTCCGCGCACAAAGCCGGCCTGCACCACGCCAGCGTTAGCGACGATCATCCGCGCCTGGACGCCATACCGTTCGAATCCCAGCACCAATTCATGGCTACCTTGCACCATAACCTGGCATCGGACCAACGCCACATTTATTTGAAAGGTTCGCTGGAAAGCATACTTTCGCGCTGCGACAAAGCCTACGACGCCGAAATGAATGCGGTCGCGCTCGATGTCGAAGCCGTCCATCGTCAACAAGAAAAGCTGGCCAAACAAGGTTTGCGGGTATTGGCCTTCGCCCGCTGCGACGATTCGGATAACCGGGTCTGCCACGAAGAATTGAAATCCGGCCTGACCTTTTTGGGCTTGCAGGCCATGATCGATCCGCCGAGACCGGAAGCCATTTCCGCCATCGCCGCCTGTTATCGCGCCGGCATTCAAGTGAAGATGATCACCGGCGACCACCCGGTCACCGCGCTGGCCATCGCCCAGCAACTCGGAATGAAAAACACGTCGTGCGTGACCAGCGGCGCCGAACTGCAAAAACTCGAGCCCGATCGCTATCAGCAACTGGTAACAGATTGCGACATCTATGCCCGCATCGCGCCCGAACAGAAATTACAGTTAGTCCAGACCTTGCAGGAAAGCGGCCAAGTCGTCGCCATGACAGGCGACGGCGTCAACGATGCGCCGGCATTGCGCCAAGCCGACATCGGCGTCGCGATGGGCCTCGGCGGCACCGAAGTGGCCAAGGAAGCGGCCGCGATGGTGTTGACCGACGACGATTTTGCAACGATAGAAGCCGCAGTCGAGGAAGGCCGCGGCGTCTTCGACAACTTGGTCAAATTCATCGCATGGACCTTGCCCACCAACCTCGGGGAAGGCCTGGTCATCGTGGCGGCGGTCATCGCCAACGTGGCTCTGCCGATCACACCCGTGCAGATTCTCTGGATCAATATGACCACCGCGGTGCTGCTGGGCTTGATGCTGGCCTTCGAACCCAAAGAACCCGGTTTGATGGAAAGGCAACCGCGCGCGCCCGGACAACCCATACTCACCCGGCACCTGATCATGCGCATCTGCTTGGTTGGCGTGTTATTGCTGGCAGGCGCCTTCGGCCTGTTCGAGTGGGAGCTGATGCAAGGCGAGTCGCTCGCCAAGGCCCGCACCGTTGCGGTCAACGTCTTCGTATGCAGCGAGCTGTTTTATTTGTTCAACTGCCGGTCTCTGCATTATTCGATGTTCCATGTCGGCTTGTTTTCCAACCTGTGGGTCATATTCGGGGTCGTCGCCATGATTGCTCTGCAAGGGCTGTTCACCTATTCGCCGGCGATGCAGACATTATTCGGCAGCGAAGCCATCGGCTTGGACGAGTGGTTGTTGATCGTCGCGGCCGGGCTGATCGTCTATACCACCGTCGGCCTGGAAAAGCTGCTGTGGCGCCTACTCTTTCGAAGATAGCGCGGCCAATGCTTGCAATATACTCGACAAAGCAATCAACGCGGTTTTTTCCGCCCCGGGCCCGCATTCCATTTGCGCTCTTACAATTGCGCCGTCTACCGCAATCGCAGCGGCATCGGCCAGCGCCATGCGCGAATGACTAGGCGGCAACAATTCGGCGATGATGGCCACCATGTCCTGCTTGTGGTTACGGCAAATGCTGAGCGCTTCGGGCAAACTCCGGCCTAATTCGGCTGCGATATTGATGAAAGCGCAGCCCCGATAGATTGGATTTTCAAACCATTCGGACAACACCGGAATCAATGCCATTAATCCCTCGCGGGTGGTACCGTGGCGTTTTAGAGCGTCCTTGAACCAGCCGATCCAAACTTGGTGGCGATAGTCTAAAAACGCTCGGACCAAATCGTTCTTACTGGGAAAGTGTCTGTAAAAAGTGACTTTGGTGACCTTGGCTTCGGCGATGACTTTGTCGATTCCGGTCGCCCGAATACCGTCTCGATAAAACAAATCGTGCGCAGTCAATAATATACGTTCGCGCGCGGGTTTATCCGCTAATAAGTTCGTGGAATTCATGGCTGGCGATTGTAGACAACTTCGTCTATCATTGCTACCATCACACATAGACAGTTCTGTCTACATACCCATTCATGTCATCCAGGAGCGAGCCGATGGAAACCAAACCGCCCTTACCGCCGTTTACCGCCGAAACCGCCGCGCAAAAAGTGCGCATGGCGGAAGACGCTTGGAACAGCCGCGACCCGGACCGCGTGGTGCAGGTCTATACCGAAGATACCACCTGGCGCAACCGGGCCGAATTTCCCAGAGGCCGAGCCGAAGTCCACGCATTTCTACAACGCAAATGGGCCAAGGAATTGGATTACCGATTGATCAAGGAATTGTGGGCCTTTACCGACAACCGCATTGCGGTGCGTTTTGCCTACGAGTGGCACGACGACGCGGGCAACTGGTTTCGCAGCTACGGCAACGAGAATTGGGAGTTTAACGAGTACGGCCTGATGCAAAGACGCTTTGCCAGCATCAACGATTTGCCGATCAAACAACAGGAGCGCTTGTTTCACTGGCCTTTGGGCCGGCGCCCGGACGACCATCAGAGTTTAAGCCAGCTAGGGTTGTGAGGGCGATTCCTCGCAACCCAAAAAAGGGCGGATAAATCCGCCCCCCCTACCAGGACCCTTAGTGGCTCACTTCGACTTTGGCGCCTTTAGCTTGGCCGATTTCGCCCAGCATTTTCTCGAACCAATCGCTGTCGATATTGAACGGTTTGCCGCCTTTAATGCGGGGGAACTCGATCGCACGCAAGACGTTATTGTTGTCTTCGTCGTGACCGATTACGCCCGCTTCACGACGGAAAGCACATTCAACGGCTAGATCCGCGCACGATTTGATCAAGCGCATGTCGGCCACATTGGATGCCGCGGCACGCGCGAAATAACCGGATTTTTGCACCAAGGTTTTTTCCGCGCCAACCATTTCCGCGAATTGCTCGCCGAACCATTTGCCGGGATTGACCGCATCCAACTTAATATGGCCGAATGCATCGCGAGGCACTTCCTGACCTTTGGCTTGCATTTCCGCCACGATAGCTTCGACGCCGGCGCCTTCCGAAACGAAGATATTGACGCAATCGACTTTATCCATCACCGCGCGTAAGCGCGCCGCTTCGGCTTCAAGATCGACCGCCATTTCTGGCACGAAAACCGCGTGTACTTCATACGACTCGCGCGACAGTCCTAGCTCTGGCAACCAATCCGAAGCATCCAACAATTTGCGATATTCTTGGGCGGTCGCGGCAGTCAACCAGCCGCAGTTACGTCCCATGACTTCGTGAACGATCAGCATACGTGGATTGGCATTGTTTTCCGCCACCACGTTCATGAAATAGCGTGCGCCTTGCTCGGCGGCAGTCCACGCACCCAACGATTGTTTGATCGGATACACGTCGTTATCGACGGTTTTAGGCAAGCCGATTACGGTCAATGGATAGTTGTTGCTAGCCAAAAAGGCCGCCAAATCGGCCGCCGCGGTATTGGTATCGTCGCCACCGATGGTATGCAGAATATCGACGCCGTCTTTGACCAATTGATCAGCCGCGACTTTTTGCGGGTCTTCACCTTCTTTGACCAAGCCACGTTTGACACAGTCCTTTACATTGGTGAGCTTAACGCGGCTATTACCGATCACTGAACCACCAAAACGTTGCAACAAACCGGCTTTTTGGCGCACTGTCGCGGTAACCGGATAAGAGTCACCTAACAACAGGCCTTTATAACCACCGCGATAACAAATGATTTCGATGCTCGGATCGATTTCAGTATAGCGTTCAATCAAGCTACCAATCGCTGAATTTAAGCAAGGCGCCAAACCACCTGCAGTCAAAATAGCAACTTTTTTAGGTTTATTCATAAGCATATTGAATTTAAAGTTAAGAAAAACAAAGATGCCAGCAAATGAACTGAGCTGGGCTGTTGCTGCACGATGCGAAATAGGATAGAAATTCGCAATAAAATCGTGTTGTCACAACATTTTAACACATGCGGTTACTTTGTCGGGGACGATATCAGACTGTTTTATAAGGCCAGGCCTCGGCTCTGCCTGACAAATTTTACGTTATCTAAATCAATCGGCCCGCTGTCAGGGATAATTGCCGTATAGCTTAGCGGCTGCATTTCGGTCAAGGTAATTCGAACACAGACATAGTTATCCACGCGGGTAATCGACAAGGATAAATATTCGCCGACGTCGTCTTTACGGGCATTAGACATAAAATCTCGCAATAACAACATCCTCATATTGGCGTCGCCTTCTTTGCTTATGTATTCTGAATTTTCTGGCATCAACCCATACCGCTACGGCACATTTATTCGGAGCTGACTAGCATAGTGTCGCTATTCATCTTTCCTAGTGTACCGACGGGCAGAACATCTAAGCCAAGTTAGGCTGTCGCTATCCAATCCTCTACGATCCGACAAAACTTATCCGGCGCTTGAACGTATAACCAATGCCCTGTGTCGGGGATTTCCACGATTTGTGCGTTTGGAAATAATCCGAATACGGCGTCGGGCCGGACGTAAGCGGAATGTTGCCCGGCGATGAACAAAGCTTTGTCGTCGAAAGGCCTTTGGTATTCGCTCGGAAAACCGACGATATGGTGCGCCGTCCGCTGAATAATCTCCAGGTTGATCCGCCAGTGATATGCTCCATCTTTCAACAGCAGGTTTTGTAGCAAAAATTGCCGGAATGCGAGATCGGGAATGGCTTCCGCCAAGAATTGTTCCGCTTCTTTCCGGTTGCTGAGCGTTTCTAGCGGCAAGCGCCGAAGCGCGTCTATCATGTTATCAAAGCTGTGGTTATAAGTGACCGGCGCTATGTCGGCCACCATCAAACTTTGAATGCGCTCCGGATTAGACAATGCCGCGCTCATTGCAATCTTGCCGCCCATGCTATGGCCAAGCAGATGGGCTTTTTCGATTTCCAGACCATTCATAAACTCCAGCACATCATGCGCCATGATTGGATAATCCATCCGCTCTTCGTGAGGCGATG
Source organism: Methylomonas sp. MgM2 (assembly GCF_054172045.1). Taxonomy (NCBI): domain Bacteria; kingdom Pseudomonadati; phylum Pseudomonadota; class Gammaproteobacteria; order Methylococcales; family Methylococcaceae; genus Methylomonas; species Methylomonas sp. MgM2. Next base: position 23,901 of record NZ_JBSYXO010000045.1, read on the forward strand.
CGCCGTGATTGCGCATATCCAACACATAAACCCGGTGTTTAAGCGCTAACCGGCTTGCAATATTGCGCCAATTTCTTGTCGACGCTAAAAAACCGTGCAAGATGATGATGGGATTCGGACTCGGTTTACCGTAACTCTCATAGAACAATTCAACCGCATGCATTGTTTAACTCAAGCCAAACCGAATAATGCGCCGAGTAAACCGCCGAAAACGCCACCCCAAACAACCAACCACCCCAAATGCGTTTTAATGATGGCTTGAACGATCTCTTTAACCATCTCTGGCGTCAACTCACTCAAACGCTTGTCAATGACCAGTTCGATTTTGTCAGTTAAATCTTCACTGATTTTATGCGCGTTTAATCCCTGTTGCAGCGCGTGTTTAAATCGCTCCGACTCTACCATGTCTGTTAGTGTGTGCCGGACTTTTTCAATAAAAGGTTGCTTCAATGGATGCAAGGCTTCTTCCCCTCCTACCATCATCAACATACCACCGAATGAGGAATGCATAATCGAAGATACCAAGCCATCGTAAATCTTATCGTAATCCACGGCACTCAATAGCGGACTCAGATTTAATACCTTGCCTCCTTGCTTTTCTTCATTTTCGATAAACTGTTCTATGTTCTGCGGAGTGAAAAATTGCTCCATCATCAAGTGTTTAATTGAGATTTTAAATTCTTCAAAACGTGCCGGAATGATACCCGAGCCATACAAAAACGGCACCTTCTCGAATAACATATGAACGGCAAGCCAATTAGTAATCGCTCCGGAAAATGCAAAAAAACCGATCGCTTTTATAGGCGATGAATAAAACGGACTAACGTAACCCAACGCGATAATCAGCAATGCAAGAAAGTTTGTTACGGTATTTTTATTAACGATTTTCTTCATATCGATTTGATTCAAAACAACAAACGTCGTTCCGTAAAACAAGCATACAAAAAAAAAGCCCGCGTCATTCGGCGGGCTTTCGAGTTTGGTGCTTGGCGATGACCTACTTTCACATGGCAACCTGCCA
>NZ_JBSYXO010000046.1:0-24573 GCF_054172045.1 Methylomonas sp. MgM2
GCGCATTGGGAGGCCAATAAAGCCGAAATTAAATCCGGGCAAAGCAATTCCGAGTTTTTGCCACTAAAAACCTGTCAAGCTTTCTGTTCCGCTCAATGCCGATGCCATGGCTATGCTTAAATGCCAACAAGGCAAGCACAATACCTACGTGTTTACTTTCGTAGGCGAGCCTGTTAAAAAGGCCGGCGGCAAGGCATGGCGAAAAGCGTTAAAACGCGCAGAAATTGAAGATTTCCGCCGGCATGACTTACGGCATACCTGGGCAAGCTGGAACCCCTTTAAACGTGTTACAAGAACTTGGGGGATGGGCAAGTTACGACATGGTTTTGAGATATGCTCATTTGTCGAGTGAGCACCTTAAAGCCCATGCTGGGAACTCAAAACTAGTTGTGACAAAAATACTACACTTCGAAAAAAGAGCGTAGCTAAAAACAACGTAACTTATTAATTTAATTGGTCGGGACGGCGGGATTTGAACCCACTACCACTTGCCCCCAAGACCGGTAAAGACCGATTTCAGACAATCTCAAGCAATCTCACATCAAGCTATATTTAGCTTTTTAATCATTAACTTATAAGTTTTTCTTGTCTCATACAGTCCCGCATGATCTAATCATTGTCTCGTGCAATCGCGCGAATTTGGTACCCCGAATGGTACCCCGAAAAAAGCCAAAAAATTTAAAAAAAATGGAAAAGTTACCCAAAGGCTGAAGTTAAAAGCGCTCATTTTCGGGGTACCACTCCAGGTACAAATTTTAAAAGTGGGTTGAAAAGTTCATACCGAATTTTTTCTGAATTAATCACTGGCGGCACGGTACCCCGGAAACCTGGACAAGTAATCATGGCAAAGAACAAACTTACGGATTTGGTCTACCGAAAAATAAAGCCAACCGACAAAGAACAACAAATCTCCGATGGCGACAATCTTTATCTAAGAGTGCGCCCAGCTGCGGATGGCGGCGCTATTTCGTTCAGATACCGGTATAGGATAGAAGGCAAGCAAAAATGGATAACTCTAAAGGCGACAACGTTAGCTAAAGCGAGAACAGAAAGGGATAATTACGCATCGATGCTAAAAGAAGGCATCGACCCAGCTGCGGAAGCCAAGTTGATAGCCGAACGCAACCGCGCGGCGCAATTGGCCGAGCAAGAAGCCTTGGCCAAACAACAAGCCCTTATCAGCGTAAACACCCTATTCGAGCGTTGGGAATGCACCGACATTGCCGGCCGCAAAGATTTAGCGGAAATCCAGCGCATGTTTAAAAAAGATGTATTGCCTATTATCGGCGGGCTGGCTGTTGGCGAAGTTCGAAAAGGCCACATTACCGATGTGATCGACCGCATCAAACAGCGTGGTTCCAAATCGACCTCCAGGAACGTGCTAAAGCTCATGCGGCAAATGTTCAAGTTTGCGCTAGACCGGGACATTATCGAATATGACCCGACCGCAAGCCTGAACGTGGCCAAAGTCACGACCAAATACACCGAGCGCGACCGGGTATTGTCCGAAGATGAAGTCAGGCTATTAAATTTGAAAATGCCGGATGCCAATTTCATGCCTTCGACCGAATGCGCCATCTGGATCATGCTGTCGACGCTTTGCCGGGTGGGCGAACTGAGCAAGGCCGAATGGAAGCATATCGATTTCGAAGCCAGAACATTTTTCATTCCGAAGGAAACCGCCAAAAACGGCAAAGCTCATACCATAGCCTTATCGGATTTTGCCTTAGCGCAATTCGAGCGCCTGGCGCAATTCAAAACATCCGACCGATGGTTGTATCCGAACACGTCCAAAAACAATCATGTTTGTGAAAAGTCCATCACCAAACAGATTGACGGCCGGCAGAATCAGACCGTTTATTCCTGTCGAACCAAACACAATCAAGCGTTAGCGATGCCGGGCGGCAAATGGACGCCTCACGATTTACGGCGCACAGGCGCCACCATGATGGGTAATTTGGGCGTTCATGGCGATGTGATCGAAAAATGTTTGAACCATACCGAAGCCAATACCTTAAAGCGGGTTTACCAGCATCAAGAACTGAAAGCCGAACAGGCCGAAGCATGGCGGCTGTTGGGTGAGCGCTTGGCATTGTTGGCCGAAAACAGTAGCAATGTCGTTACGTTTCCGAAACGCGCGGTATAATCGAATTTGACCCGCTAGGCTTAGCGGCTGAGAGCTGGAATCGTCAACCAGCTGCGGGTCAATCCTCATTGACGACTAGCACTTTGACGAGGTGTTGATGTCTGGTAATGATTGGCAACTCAGATGGATTAAGTACAAATATTTCAAGGAAAACAATTTAAAGTATTTAGTTGATTTATTGCGCAGCAAAAAAACAATTAGCGACGGTACGCGGGATTTTATTGCAGATATTTTGACAGGCGATAACAAGCGTAGGAAAGGTCGTACGGCAAATCTTAGGCTTGATCTATTTTACGATTATGAAAAATGCCTTAAAACTGGAATGACGTACGAACAGGCGGATGAAGATTTATCGCATTATTACCCAGAAAACAATAAAGGTTTCGGTAGCTTCACAAAAAACTATCAGCGAATGAAGCCCGTAATTGAAGAAATAAGGAAGTTCGCTATTGAAATTGCCCGAAACAAGGAAGAGCTCTATTTTTTAGTAGGAGATGAGGGTCTTAACTTTAAACATAGAGTGGAAAAAGGTATGCCTATTTCAATAGATGATGAGGTGACCATTTTTATTGCGTTCTATAGCTTATCGGAAGATGAAAAAGATTACTGGCGGAATAAACTTGGACAGAAATAAATAATTGTGTCCATGACAACCTAAAGCATATGTGAATAATAAGGCACCATGTTTTAACCAATCCCATGAGGAATAAACATGGCGCATGCAACAACATCACGAAATCGCCAACTTTGGCGCATTCAAAAAGTCCAAACTTATATCCCACTAGCCCGGGCGACTCTTTACAGGCACGTCAAAGGGGGATTGCTCACCAAGCCAATTTCAATTGGTGGCGAACGTGTGGCTTGGCCCTCGGATGAGGTCGAAGCTATCCGGGATGCCCGCATAGCCGGCAAAACCGATGCTGATATTAAAAAACTCGTGGCCGAACTGCACGAAGCGCGGGGTGCATCATGCCACTAAAAGCTAACGTTGATCTTTCACATCGTTTAGAACCGATCAGTTTTTACGACAATATCGCTCCAGCGTTACAACGTGCCGCCGCAATCGCCGATTTGTTGGAGGTAGCTACTGATACCAGCAGTTTCGACGCATTTGAACCGAAAACGATCAAATACGCATCCCAGGCAATCCGCATGGAATTAGCCGACGTCAAGGCAATGCTTGAGGCGTATGACCTTCTGGCCAAAGGGGGGGCTGAATGATCCGTAACACCTCTAACGCGTTGCGGCGTTTATTTGACGCGCAAAAATCCCAAATGAGCGATGAAGAGTTCGAATGGTTCGCGGGCTTTGATGATTTTATCGCATGTCAGGCCGATAATATGGGATGCACGCTTAGTTTGCTATCAATGATACTGGCCGGTAACAAACAGGATCATCCGGCCGCCATCGATCTAAGCTATATCCTTTACGCACTCGCATCGCAGGCTGAAACGATATCTGCGTTGACCTACATCAACTCGGAGGCAGCTTATCAGTCAGGCGAGAGAAAAAATCCAAACGAAACCCTCATTTTGCGCGCTATCGAGGCCTTCGACGCCGAGGGGCTCGATATATCACCGCGCGGCCTATCCAAGTTAAATGCAACGACCACACAAATGACAGTCGACGAGGTTATCCGGCAAATTTCGCCACGAGATTACGACGTCGGCATCAGTGATATCCAAATACAACGGCTGCGCGATCATTTAATCAATGGATAAGGTTGAATGGATTGTCCAAGCGCGGCTATATGTCGTGCTGGGCTGGCCTGTGCTGCCTTTGCATACGATTACAGATGATGGTCAATGCAGTTGTGGAAGTAGCAATTGCAGGACACCTGGCAAGCATCCCCGCACTAAAGGCGGATTAAAAGACGCAACGACCGATAAAAACGCCTTGGCCAGCTGGTACCGCGATTGGCCGAAAGCGAATATCGGCATCGTGACCGGCAAAGTTTCGGGCGTATTCGTGTTGGATATCGATCCGAAAAACGGCGGTTTCGATTCTTTGGACGCGATCGAGGCCGAACACGGCAAGGTGCCTGACGATGTTTTGCAAATCACCGGTTCCGGCGGTCGTCACTATTTGTTCAAGTATGCCGGGCCGATGTGTCGAAATACGACCAACCTTTGGCCAGGTATCGACACGCGCGGCGATGGTGGTTATATCGTCGTTGCACCGTCTAATCACATTAGCGGTAAAGTTTATTTTTGGGATTCCGAAGACGATCAATTAACCGCCGCGATATTGCCCGAGGTGCCGCGCTGGTTGCTTGATAAGCTGGCCACCAAGGGTATGGCAAAGCAAACCAAACAGGACACCGATAAGAGGCTTGGCGATGACGATGTTAAGCGTATTCGGGCCGCGTTGCGTTATGTGTCCGATGTTGATGATCGTGACACCTGGCGAACGGTAGGTATGGCTTTACATTCGACCGGGGCCGGCAACCAAGCTTATGCCCTTTGGTGTGAATGGTCCGAACAGTCGGAAAAATTCGATACTAAAGATCAACGCCGTGTGTGGGGCTCATTTAAACCCGGCGGCGGCATTCAATTGGCTACGCTGTTCGGCATGGCAAAGGAACATGGGTATGTGCCGCCGGAACCCAAGCGACCACCTGAGCCGCCTTTGTCGGTTTATGAACAAGAGGCCTCGAAACAATCAGCAAAAGATACTGGCAAGCGGAAAACCAAACGCAAGCCCAATTCCCCGCGTATCGATCAAGCGGCGGTTTCCGATCAGTTGCAGCGATACGTTTTTCTGAAGAGTAACAATAAAATCTTCGATACGGTGACGCGGCTGGAACTGAGCCGGGAAGGCTTCGACGGCGCGTTTATGCACGTTTTACCGGATGCCAAGCCGTCGGCGGTTTTTTTGAAAAATCCGGCGTCAATCAAAGTCGACGGACTGATTTATTTACCCGGTATCAACGAAAACCCGATCCGGCGCGGCGGTGCGGTGTTCTGGAATATTTGGCGCGATCCTGGCGTCGTGTTGCCGGATGAGGCTACACGGGAAGACGTCGAACCCTGGCTTGAGCATTTGCATTATTTGTATCCCGACCAAGCGGAACAAGCGCATTTATTGAACTGGATGGCAAGCACATTGCAACGGCCGCATGACAAGATAAATCATGCTTTGCTGATTGCCGGCACTAGCCGAGTGGGTAAAGACATGCTGTTAAATCCGTTGCGGTATGGTCTTGGCCAAGACAACATCTCTGAACCGCCGGCGGGCGAACTCAAAGAAACTTATACCGATTACTTGCACCATTCCAAGTTGGTCATTTTTCAAGAGATACAGCTGTTCGAAGGCTTGAACCTGGAAAACAAGCTTAAGCCAATGCTGGCGGCACCGCCGGACATGTTGCGGGTACGTTTGTTTAAGCGCGGGTTTTACGAGACACCCAATATCGTGCAAGCGATCTTCATGAGCAACTATAGGGATGCCTTGCACATTTCCGAGGGGGACGGTCGTTATTTTGCCGTGTGGACGGATGCGGAACCGATGCCCAAGGAATATTACACCGAGTTAGTTAGATGGATGGAAAACGGCGGTAATGGTTTGGTAGTGAGATGGTTGCTGGACCGCAACTTAAGCGATTTCAACTCGAAACAACCGGCACCGTTGACCCAATTTAAATCTGAACTAATGGTGACATCGAAATCACCGTTGCGTTACCAGCTCGAAGATATGATCGATAGCGGCGATTATCCGTTCAACGTCGATATTGTGCGGGCTTCCGACGTGGCCAAGGTGATGCGAGACAAGTACAGCGCCAAGAGTGTTAGTGCTGTACTCAGTGAAATCGGCTGTTTGTATCGCGAATGTAAGCGCTCTACCGGTAAGCGGGAGATGCTGCGGCTTTATGCGGTGCGCGGTTTGGTGGAGTGGGAGCAGTTATCGATGCTCAAATGGGTGGATGAGTATGACGCGCGGAAAGATTAGTCACCACGTCATCGGATTATTGAGCGTAAAAGAGACGTATTCGATGACGCCTCAACCTCACGGATACCAAAGGTTAGATGGCAATCCGTCATCACGTCATCATATTATTTTTAAATATTTATATATAGACGAAAGCACCTATAACAAACCGCGGCAGGGTGACGAAAAAACCACGCAACCAAGAGCAAAGTCTGAAAAATGCGATGACTTGATGACGGATTGCCCTCTGGGCCACGTCTGGCGCGGTCTAGAGGCGTCATCATATTTCAAAAAATGGCGGAATCCGTCATCGTATGCGGTGACGGAATTCTTACCGGTGGATTTGGATAGACGAACACTGTCAAAGCCATGTAAGCCAGGGTCCTTCCAGGGAAAAAAGGGTACGGGAGATTCGGGCCCCGAGCTTTCGCTAGCGGCTGGGCTGTGATGGTGTTTCAATAGACGTCTCAAATTGAGACATAGGTGTTTCACATGGTTAAATTGATGAACAAGTCGGAATATGGCCGGCATCGTGGCGTTACTCATGCGGCTGTCAATCGCGCGGTCAAGTCGGGCCGCATATCTTTGATCGATGGCAAGATAGACCCCAATGTGGCTGATATTCAATGGGCGGCGAATACGAAAATGAAATTATCACCGGCCAACGCAAAGGCACTTCCAGTGGCAGAGCAGATTAACGCCGTACCGCAACAACAGCACACGGGCGAGGATTATCTTCATTGGAAAACCCGTCGCGAACGTGCCGAATCGATCCGGGCGGAGCAGGCTCAAGAGCTGGAAGCCGGCAACCTGGTTTACAAAGACGACACGCAGCGTGCAGCGAAAAACGCGGCGCGTATGATGCGCGACCAACTGCTATCGGTCCCGGCGCGGCTGGCTGGCGAGTTGGCGGCCATCTCCGACACGGTAGTTATCGAGCAGAAAATCCGTTCTGAACTTCGATCCGTACTGATTGGCATGGACCGGCTTCTAAAGCAAAAACCGGATGAGGTAATCGACGATGAGACTTAACGTTGCCGATGGCTATGCTTGCTTCATGGAGGCCTTCGCGGAAGGCTTGCAGCCCGATCCGGACCTATGGGTAGACGAATGGTCCGACCAATACATGATCATCCCCAAGAAGGCCGGCGCCGCCGAACCGGGGCCGTATCGTACAGACCGCACGCCATATGCCCGCGAAGTCATGCGTTGCCTTTCGCCCTTGCATCCCTGCCGCCGCGTGGTGGTCATGGGTGCATCGCAGATGCTGAAAACTCAGGTGGCGTTAAATTGGATAGGCGCGTCGATCCATCAAGCCCCGGTCAACATCTTGGCGTTATTCCCGACCGAACGGCTGGTTAAGCGCGTCTCCCACCGCATCGGCGAAACCCTCAAGGCCGTGCCCGTGCTGGATGAGCGGGTAGCGCCGCCGCGTAGCCGGGATAGCCGCAATACCATTGACGTTAAAGAATTCGACGGCGGTACCCTGCACTTGGCCACTTCCCGATCAGCGGCCAACCTGTCGGAAATTAGCTGCCGTTACGTTTACGGCGATGAGCTAGACCGCTGGGAGCTGGATGTGCAGGGTGAAGGCGATCCGATAGAGCTGGCCGAGGCGCGTACCAGTACATTCGGCTTCAACGCCAAAATCTATTTTTCCAGCTCGCCCACCATCGAAGGCCTGAGCCTGATCGATAAATTATTCAAAACCTCGGACCAACGCCGTTACTACGTACCCTGTCCGCATTGCAGCCATATGCACACGCTGGAATGGGAACGCATGCACTGGAACGACGACCTAACCCAAGCCTGGATGGTGTGCCCGGAATGCGGCGCAACCATCGAAGAAAGCCACAAGACGACTATGTTGGCCGCGGGCGAATGGCGCGCGGAAAACCCGGCGGCAAGCGGCGCCACCGTCGGTTTCACCATTAGCCAGCTGTATGCGCCGCTAGGCTGGCAAAGCTGGCCTAATTTGGTGGAAAAATACGTTAAGGCGAAACAGTCTATCGAGAAGGGCGACAAGAGCCCGATGCAAGTTTTCTATAACACGCGGCTGGCCAAATGCTTCGATGCCGCCGATGAACGTATTGCCGCCGATGCGCTGAAAAAACGCGCTAAGGATTACCCCTTGCGGTCGGTCCCTAAAAACTGCCTGGAATTGACCTGTAGCGTTGACGTACAGGGCAACCGGATTGAATACATGGTCATGGGCTGGGGCGAAGGCCTGGAGCGCTGGGTAATCGATTACGGCGCGATTATGGGCAGTCCTGCCGAAGAGGATGTTTGGACCGAACTGGATAAAATCCTGATGACGCCGTTGTACAACACTTTCGGCAAGGCCTTGGCCATCAAAGCCTGCGGTATCGATACCGGCGGCCATTATACCCAGGACGTTTACCAATACACCCGCATGCGGCGCCGGCGCAAGGTATTGGCTTTGAAAGGCTACAGTCGGCCTAATCGTCCGGTCATATCCGGCAAGCCTAGCCTGGTTGATCTGAATTGGCGCGGCCAAGTGCAAAAACACGGCGCTGAGTTGTGGATGGTCGGCACCGATACCGCCAAAGATTGGATGCTGCCGAGATGGCTGTTCAACGACGGGCCCGGCGCGATTCACTTTAGCAACCAACTGTCGGATGATTTTTACCACCAACTCACTGCCGAACGGAAATTGATCAAATACCGCAAAGGCCATGCGATTAGCGAATGGTTCAAACAACCTGGCGAGGCTAACGAGGCGCTGGACCTGTGCGTCTATAACCTGGCCATGGCGCATTTTCTTGGCCTACACAAACGACGACCTAACGAATGGGAGCGCTTGCGGGAGCAATTGCAGCCTAACCAGCAAGATATATTCAGTCTGGCCACGGCACAACCGGATTTACAGATTGCTACGATATCGGAGCAAGCTGCACCTGAACCAAGTTTGCAGGGTGGGGCAAATTTACCCAACCCGGCAAAACCGGCGGAACCAGAGCGCAAGATTTTTATTCCGGAATGAGGTGGAGCAAATGACGCCGCAAGAAAAACGCGAGGCACAACGTTATTTAATCAACGGCGAGCATATGCCATCAGTATTAAGGCAGAAACTCGCGATTTATTTGGGCAATGGCGCCGATGTATCCGGCAAAAAATCGCTTACTTATCGCGAGTCCATAGCCCGCCGCGATATGTATATCAGGCAAGCATTCAAGGTCATGGCTGGCCGACCGTACACGAAATGCAGGGAGATTGCAGACCGGGCCGCGAGCATGGATTTTGGCACCGATGAAGCGGGCTATTGGTTGCGGAAGGCATTGGATACCGGGCACCCAATCCCACGCATCAAGCGCATTTATGGCATTTGCTTAAATTGAATTTTGCCGATTGCCTATTTTTTAAGATTGAAGCATGAAATACTGAAAACATGGAAATTTATAGGATTCAAAAATGAAATTTAATCTCGAAAAATGGCAAAGGCTGCAGGATAAGAAAGCAGCGCTGCATCAAGTTTATCTAGCTGCAAGTGAGGAGTTTGACCACGCAAATCAAGCGTTTTCTCGCAGCCGCTCCTTTTTCGTTTCAAATTATCGTGGCGACATCGTCGCGCACGTCGCTGTAGCGCAAGATTACAAACTATCGCCGTCCGAGATCGATGCCAAGCTTCGGATGCTGAGAGAGGATTGGGCAAAGGCTTGTGAAAAATTCAACGTCTCCGAAGGTTGGCTTGGCCGCAATGCCTTAATCACGCTGTATGCGGAAATGCGGGAGCTTGCACGATGGCGCGAAAACAAAGAACAGGCGGCGCGGAATCAAACGGCGTTTGGCGCGTGCTTTAACGTTCTGGATGATTTCGCCAGCAAATACGGCGCGAACGACAAATCACGAATCAGCGCGGTCGCTGACACTGGAGGTTATTACTAATGGACGCATCAAAAATTAAGCAAGATTTGGAAAAAGCCCGGGCCGCATCGTTGAAGCAGCTGGACGACCTACGCGCGAAAATAGACGATTGCGCCGCCGAGCTGGATTGGCTGGAAGCCGCGCCGATGCCGCTGGCGGATGCTTTGGCCAAGATCGACATGGAGGTTAATAAATTCACAGATTCAATCGGGGTTAAGAAGTTTTTCTACAACCATGAAATCAACGTTCCCAGCGTATTCGAGACCGACATAAAGCTGAATCATCAGATGATGGACGGCGGCATTAGCTTTGCGAATGGCAGCGTAAATATTGCATCCATTTTGGTGCCCTTGTTAGGCGCCGAAACGGTCCGCCGAAGTTTGCACGACCAAGCGCGGAAAATGGTCGATGACATCGATTACGGTCCCGCCATGGCTGATCGGCCAGGGTTAAAGGATGAGGTCCGAAAACGCAAACATTCGCTCGAAGTTGAGGAAGAGCGATTGATTTGCGCGGCGGAAGAACTGGGTATGGATGGATTTTTCCGTCGACCGGATGTTGATCCAAAAATCGTTTTAATGACGGAGTAACCCATGAGCCAATCGGACACTGAGAGAAAACCTGATCCCGGCTGGCAAAAAGCAGCGGCGAAAGTCAACGCGGCTAATCAATGCCGATTGCCGGAATCGGTCGAACCGGATTTGCCCAGCGAACCCGAGATGACCGGCGAAGAGATTCGCGCGCTATTTACGGCCAACATCAACCGGAGTGCGGCGGCTAAAGCCTTTCATAAAAACCCCATTCTGGAACTGGTAAAAACCTACCCAGTTCTAGGTTCATGCGGCGGATCATCACGCGCGTTTGACCGGAACATTGAGGCCGTCAAATGCGATAAACGCTTAACCGAAAAATACAGCGAAAGGCAACTTATCGCGTTGGCGGCGGCTAAAACCTTGTTGCCGCACCTGGACTATCCACCTCAAAAATTAAGCCAGCTACACGCAGTCTGCTGCCATGCAGCCGGCTGCCCAATGCCCCAGGATGCCATCCAATGATCTTTACCGAAACCGCCTATGGCTTACCAAGGCAAACGATTGAAGGGCTTTTTGATATTGAAGCGCGTTTGCCGCGCACAGTAGCGGAAATACCGACGGCAAAAACGCAATCGCTCAAAACTGAATCCGCAACCGCTGTTATTGCGGTCGACGGCGTTTTATTCCCTAAGCCAAATTTGCTTACATGGTTCGGCTTTGGCAGTGCGTTGTCGGATATTCAATTCAGCCTCAACGCGGCGGCAGCTGATCCACAGGTAAAAAAAATCATCCTGAATTTTTCATCGCCCGGGGGCAGCGTCACCGGCGTTAACGAGCTGGCCAATCACATCAAGGCCATCAGCAAGCCAACAGTCGCTTATGTTTCCGGCATGGCCTGTAGCGCGGCCTATTGGCTGGCGGCGGCATGCGATGAGATTGTGATCGATGCCACGGCCACGTTAGGCAGTATCGGCGTAGTCGGCATATACGGCAAACCCAGTAAAAACGAAGTGGAAATCGTATCGAGCGCGGCACCGGATAAACGGCCAAACATCGAAACCGATGAGGGCCGAAAAGTGTTACTCGCTCACATTGATAGCCTGGAACAGGTGTTCATTACGTCATTAACCAAGCTTCGACCGGGACTAACCGCCGATGCCATTAAAGCCTTGCGCGGCGGCGTCAGGGTAGGCGAAAAAGCCATTCAAGCCGGCCTTGCCGATGGCCTGGGCAGTCTGCAAACCGTGTTACGCGGCCAAGCGCCGATAAAACCGGAAATAGCCGCCGTTGCCAATGACGAACAATCTGTGATGGACGGCTGGCAAAAAGCCGCTAACCGGATCAAGGCGATGAACGCCGCCAAGACCGGCCAGGCCGATATAAATGATCAAGTTTCCGATTCTGGAAAATCCGCTAATAGCGGTTGGAAATCAGCCGCCGAAAAAGTCAACGCGATGAATCGAGCTAGATAGTTTGAGACGGGCGACTCCTTACGCCTGGATGAGCGCTGACCCGGCGTTGTCTCAAAGGGTAGAGGGGCGCGGTCCGCCAATCCCAACGTCACCGGCCGTTGCCTCGATGCCGGTATTTTTAGAATCGAAGAGCCCAGTCTAGGCCCGATGAGTGAGTGAGGGGCAAACCTGGAGGCGCGATCGGCACCGGTAAGCCGATATATTACCGGGCAAGAAAGCCAGCTTAACCGCTGGTTTTTTTGTGTCCGGCGTTCACTGGCGACAAAACCATTCCTATCGCGGATCGCGTCTTAGTCTGTCACACAACCAGTGTTTCGAAATAGGAAACAATAAAATCCCTAGCTGGATTCCGTGCCAACTCTATACAGACCACGTTTTATAATGGTTATAGCCAGGCATGCAGTTTGCTATTGATCACTATTTCCTAAATCGAGCAGGACACTTTTTTACAGCTTGGTCCGATATCCAGCGAAACCGCCGCCAAGAAAGCCGACGATGGTATCGATTGAATGGTCCGCAGTGCAGACATTTACGTTTACCCAAGCCAGAAATCAAAAATGAATCCTGCATGGCGCTACCAAGGAAACCGACGGTGGTGTGGGCAATATTAGGAACAGCGCTTGAATTTGGTACCCCGAGTGGTACCCCGATAATAAAATTTTACGACTTTGTTAATCTTTGAATTTTGTAACTCATTGATTTAATTGGTCGGGACGGCGGGATTTGAACCCACGACCACTTGCCCCCCAGACAAGTGCGCTACCAGGCTGCGCTACGCCCCGATAATCTTTGAAAGATGATTGCCGTAAGCAACAAAAAGTGTAAATCTTACCATATTATTGTCAATTTGTTACTTCAGGAGCTCCAATATATCTTCAAGCTCACCTATCAGTTGATGAATGAGCTGTTTTGTACGCAAGGCATCTTCTTTCGCATTATCACTCACCAAGTGCGCTCTAGCGCCGCCTATCGTATAGCCCTGCTCGTAAAGCAAAGCACGAATCTGACGTATAAGCAAAACATCATGGCGCTGATAATAACGCCGGTTACCGCGTCGTTTAACAGGGCTAAGCTCACTGAACTCTTGCTCCCAATAACGTAACACATGCGGCTTGACCCCGCAGAGCTCGCTTACTTCGCCAATTGTGAAGTATCTTTTTGCCGGTATGACCGGCAACTCATTATTATTACTGGGTTCCAGCATAGGCTTCTACTCGGGCTTTTAGTTTTTGACCTGTTCTAAAGGTGACAACCCGACGCGGCGTAATGGGAATTTCTTCGCCCGTCTTCGGATTACGGCCGGGACGACCGCTTTTGTCACGCAGTTCGAACTTTCCGAAGCCGGAGATTTTAACCTGTTCGCCGCTTTCAAGTGAGCGTTTGATTTCTTCGAAAAAAAGTTCGACGATTTCCTTCGCTTCCCGTTTATTCAATCCCAGATCTTCGAACAGTTTTTCTGCAATATCTGCTTTTGTTAATGCCACAATCACTCCCTCAATTTTGCATTTAATTCGGTTGTTATTTTTTCCAGCAACCTGCGAAATATAGCATCAATTTCCGAGTCCGTAAGGGTTTGTTCGAAATCTTGCAATACCAGGCTCAGCGCGACGCTCTTATAGCCTTCCTCTATGCCCTTACCCTGATAGACATCGAAAATCGCGACATCCCGCACCGCCTCTTCCCGGCACGCGTAAATGCAAGCGACGATTTCGGCCGCCGACACCTGTTGCTTAATCAACAAGGCCAGATCCCGACGCACGGACGGGAATTTCGACAGCGGCTCGAATTTCGGCACCACGCGCTGCAAAACGGCGTCCTGTTCCACCTCGAACAAATACACCGGACCATCGAAGCCCAATTGCCTTTCCAGATTCGGATGCAACATGCCCAACAAGCCGACGACATTGGTATCGGCATCGAGAATCTCGGCAGTCTGACCAGGATGCAGGGCCGGATGTTGCGCCGATCTGAAACTCAATGCGCCAGCGGATAAAGCCAACAGCGCTTCGACGTCGGCTTTGACGTCGAAAAAATCGATTGCGCGCGCCGGTTCGCCCCATTGTTCGGCGTAGACATTGCCCAGGACCAGGCCGGCCAGCATTTTTTGTTGCAAGGTTTCGCCTTGTTGCCGCACGAAACGTAACCCGGTTTCGAACAGGCGCACGCGTGTTTGTTGACGATTGACGTTGTATAGCGCCGCATTCAGCAAGCCACACCACAAAGTCGTGCGCATCACCGCCATTTCGGAGGAAATCGGATTCTGAAGTCGGATAAATTCGTCGTTCGGAGCGACAGTTTTTTGCAAGACCTCATCGACGAAGCTAAAGGTAATCGCTTCTTGATAACCTCTATCCACCAGACAATCCTGCAATCTGGCCACCGGCAAACTTGCCTCGTTCGCTTTACCCAATTCAGTGCGCATCAACAGCGATCGGCTCGGCAAATTATCGTAACCGACGATACGTCCGATCTCTTCCAGCAAATCTTCTTCGATGGCGATATCGAAACGGAACCCCGGCGGTGTGATTTCCCAGCCTTCGCCGGTTTCGGCTACCTGCATGCCTAAGCCTTCGAATAAGGCGGTGATCTCAGCGTTGTCCCGGCTGATGCCGAGTACTTTTTCGACGCGCTGTTTGCGCAGACGTACAGGACTGCGCTCAGGTAAATTCGCCTCGCTAACCGCCGCACTGATAGGGCCTACACTACCGCCGGCAATTTGGACGATCAATTGAGTCGCCCGCTCGATCGCGCGCTTTTGCAATGTGAAATCGACGCCTCTTTCGAAACGGTGCGAAGAGTCGGTATGCAAACCGAAGTCGCGCGCTTTGCCTGCAATTTGGCGCGGCGTAAAGAAGGCGCACTCCAGGAATATATCCAGGGTATTCTCGGAAACCGCGCTTTCGCTACCGCCCATGACGCCGGCCAATGCCAAGGCTTGTTCTTGATCGGCGATCACCAAGGCTTCGCCGTCCAACTCGATGGTTTGATCGTTGAGCAATGCGAGGCTTTCACCTTGCCGGCTGCGACGAACCACGATAGGTGCGCTCAGCTTGGCCGCGTCGAAAGCATGCAAAGGCTGACCGAGTTCCAATAGCACATAGTTGGTGACGTCGACCACGGGACTCAAGCTGCGTACGCCCGAGCGGCGCAAGCGCTCCTGCATCCATAAAGGTGTTTCGGCGTTTTGATTGATACCCTTAATAAGCCGACCTAGATAAACCGGGCACGCATCGGCTGCGTCCACTTGGATTGGCAAGGCACCCTGATGCGCCAACGCGACCGGCGAGACCGTAATGTGTTTGAACGGCAGTTTGTTTAAAATCGCCACCTCGCGCGCCACACCTTCCACGCTGAGACAATCCGCGCGATTGGGTGTCAAACCCAATTCAATGATATTGTCGTTCAACTTTAGGTAATCGCGAATGTCTGTGCCGATCGGCGCGTCGTCCGGCAATTCCATTAATCCGCTGGCGCTGGTTGCCAAACCCAGTTCCGCTTCGGAACACAGCATGCCGAACGACGGTTCGCCGCGCAGTTTGGATTGCTTGATCTTGAAATCGCCTGGCAATACGGCACCGATCAGGGCCGCTGGGATCTTCAAGCCTGGACGCACATTGCCGGCACCGCACACGATTTGCAAAGGCTCGTCTTGACCGACGTTGACTCTGCAGACTTTGAGCTTGTCGGCATTGGGATGTTGTTCGGTGCTCAAGACCTGCGCGACGACCACGCCGCTGAATTCACCGGCGACCGGCGTTACGGCATCGACTTCCAAGCCGGCCATGGTCAGTTGGGCGACCAGTTGTTCCGTATCCACGGCCGGGTCGATCAGCTCGCGCAACCACGCTTCACTTACTTGCATGACTCAAACCACTGTTATCTAAACTGTTGAAGAAATTTAAGATCGTTCTCGAAGAACATTCTCAAATCGTTGATGCCGTAGCGCATCATCGCCAACCGCTCGACACCGGTGCCGAAGGCAAAACCCGAATAACGCTCTTGGTCGATACCGACCGATTTAAACACTTCTGGATGTATCATGCCGCAACCACCTACTTCGAGCCAGCCGGTTTGTTTGCAAACCCGGCACCCTTGGCCGTCGCACATCACGCATGACACGTCGAATTCCGCAGAGGGCTCGGTGAACGGAAAATAGGAGGGTCGAAAACGCACATCAACGTCTTTTTCGAAGAAGGCGCGCAAAAATTCGAAAATAACCCCTTTCAAGTCGCCGAAACTGACGTCGGTATCGACCAGAAATCCTTCCACCTGATGAAACATAGGCGAATGCGTCATATCCGAATCGCATCGATAAACGCGACCGGGCGCAATGACCTTCAACGGCGGTTCTTGAGATTCCATGACCCGAATCTGAACCGGTGAGGTATGGGTGCGCAATACGGTATGGGCATCGAAGTAGAACGTATCGTGCATGGCACGGGCTGGATGATGCTCGGGAATATTTAACGCGCCGAAGTTGTGATAATCGTCTTCGATTTCCGGACCCTCGGCGATCTTGAAACCGGCCTCTGAAAAAATTTTGGCTATCCTCCGCATAGTCACAGTCACCGGATGCAGGCCGGCAATGGCTTGGCCTCTACCCGGCAGGGTGACGTCGACGCATTCGGCCGCTAACCGCGCTTGCAATGCAGCGGCTTCCAGCTCAGTTTTGCGGCCTTCCAGTTCTGCCTGAAAACGGTCTTTGGCGGAGTTGATGACCTGGCCCGCGCTTTTACGCTGCTCAGGATCCATACTGCCTAAGGCCTTCATCTGTTGGGTAAACAGGCCTTTTTTACCAAGATAATGAACTCTGGCCTGATCCAGTTCGGTCAGGTCTTTTGCTGCGGCAAGCGCTTGTAATGCCTGCGTAAGAATTTCTTCGATACTAGCCGACACGACTCAGCTCACTTTATTGAATATGGGTGGGATAATAACGGGATGGTTTGTCAGCTTGACCGGTCAAAAACTCCCCACATAGGCGGGGAGTCGGTCATTTTCGCTTGCTGTTATAAGCGGTACGCAACCTTTTGGTTACGGTTTGCTTTGGTTGGCAATGGCGATTTTTGCGATTTCGCCAAATGCGTCAATATCACGTACAGCAAGGTCCGCTAATACCTTACGATCGATCGCCACGTTAGCCTTATTCAAACCATTGATCAGCCGACTATAAGAAATGCCGAACTGACGCGCTGCCGCGTTAATACGTACGATCCATAGCGCACGAAACTGACGTTTTTTCTGTTTGCGGTCGCGATATGCGTATTGGCCGGCTTTAATGACCGCCTGTTTTGCTACGCGATAAACTCGGCTACGGGCGCCATAATAGCCTTTAGCCAGTTTCAAAATCTTTTTATGTCTTGCTCTAGCGGTCACACCGCGTTTTACTCTTGCCATGATCTTCTCTCTTCAGTAAATCGTTATCAGCTATAAGGCAGCATACGCGCTACTAATGGCGTATCCGAAGCATGAAGAATGGCGGTTTTACGCAGCTGTCTTTTACGCTTGGTAGATTTTTTGGTCAAAATATGACGTTTATGCGACTGCTTGCACTTAAAACCGCCTGTACCGGTTTTCTTAAAGCGCTTGCTTGCGCCGCTATGGCTTTTCAATTTTGGCATTTGTTTTCTCCAATGAATTAAAGTTGAGTCCCTGAGATAAAAACTCCATGAGGCAAAATGCTTGGCCCCATGTAGTCTATGGCGGCTGTAAACCACCTTGACACTTCATCCTGAAACGCCAATGTTTCGCGAAATACCGATGAGTGACACGAAATAAATCGAACGTGCGTGTTATCGGCCCGGATTGACTAAATCAGCCCATACCCTTACTTTTTCTTTTTAGGCCCCATGACCATAACCATCTGCCGACCTTCCAACTTGGGGAATTGTTCTACAGAAGCTATTTCTTCAAGATCGCCTTCAATACGCTTTAATAAATCCATACCCAATTCACGATGAGACATTTCCCGCCCTTTAAAACGCACGGTAATTTTGGTCTTATCGCCATCGTTGAGGAATTTAGTCAAATTGCGAAGCTTGACCTGATAATCTCCTTCTTCGGTACCAGGCCGGAACTTGATTTCCTTAATCTGTATTTGCTTTTGTTTCTTCTTGGCAGCTTGCAGTTTTTTGCTTTGTTCAAACTGATATTTGCCATAATCCATAACCTTGCAAACGGGAGGATCGGCATTAGGCGAAATTTCGACAAGATCTAGATTTGCGTCATAGGCTGTTTGTAACGCTTCGGTTATAGAAACAACACCGATTTGTTCTCCTTCGGCGCCGATTAATCTGACTCGTCTAGCAGTGATTTCGTCGTTTAGGCGCGTTGCATCTTTTTTAGAGCTGATACCCTAATCCTCCAAGTTGTTTTTATTTTCTATCCGCAATTTGTGCTTTCAGGCGCGCTATCAGGTCCGCAGTTGTCATGCTACCTAGATCATCGCCTTGTTGAGTGCGGACGGCTACAGTTTGGTTTTCCAGTTCTTTGTCGCCGACAATCAAAAGATACGGCACACGCTGCATGGAATGTTCGCGAATTTTAAAGCCTATCTTTTCATTTCTCAAGTCAATTTTGACTCTAAGGCCTTGTTTTTCCAGTTCTCGCCGAACCTGTTCGGCATACTCCGCCTGCCGGTCGGTGATGTTCATAGCTACAGCCTGAACTGGAGCCAACCATAGCGGAAAGTTTCCGGCATGCTGCTCGATAAGAATACCAATAAAACGCTCAAGCGAGCCAAGTATGGCGCGGTGCAACATCACCGGCGCATGCCGAGCACTGTCTTCGCCAATGTAAGACGCTCCTAAGCGATCCGGCATCGAAAAATCCACCTGAATCGTCCCGCACTGCCAAACCCGGCCAATACAGTCTTTCAATGAAAACTCGATTTTCGGTCCATAGAAGGCGCCTTCGCCCGGTTGCAACTCCCAATCCAGACCTTTGGCATTTAACGCCAGCTCTAATGCCTGTTCGGCCTTATCCCAAACCTCGTCACTACCGACGCGGTTTTCCGGTCGTGTAGACAGCTTGATGATAACATCGTCGAAGCCGAAATCTTTGTAGACTTCGAACAGCAGGTCGATAAAGACCGATACCTCGGATTGAATCTGATCTTCCGTACAAAATATATGAGCATCATCCTGCACAAAATTTCGCACTCGCATCAAACCATGCAAGGTACCGGATGGCTCGTTACGATGACACGAGCCAAATTCGGCTAGGCGAATGGGCAGATCGCGATAGCTTTTAATACCTTGATTGTAAATTTGAATATGGCATGGGCAATTCATCGGCTTAACCGCGTAATCGCGACTTTCGGAATGTGTCGTAAACATCATCGCGCTGAACTTATCCCAATGGCCGGATTTTTCCCATAGACTGCGATCGACGATTTGCGGAGTTTTAACCTCGCCATAACCATTTACGCGCAGCTTTTCCCGGATATACTGTTCGACCTGCTGATAGATTGACCAGCCTTTATCGTGCCAGAACACCATACCGGGCGCTTCCTCTTGAGTATGGAATAAATCCAAGGCCTTACCGATTTTGCGATGATCGCGTTTTTCAGCCTCTTCCAAACGATGCAGATAATCGGCCAAGTCCTTCTTGTCTGCCCAAGCCGTGCCGTAGATGCGCTGCAACATTTCGTTGTTAGAATCGCCGCGCCAATACGCGCCTGCGATCTTCATCAACTTAAACGCCTTTAATCTCCCTGTACTCGGCACATGCGGACCGCGACACAAATCGGTAAATTCGCCCTGCGTGTATAACGATAAATCTTCGTTTGCCGGAATCGATGCGATGATTTCCGCCTTGTATTTCTCGCCCAGGCCCTCGAAAAAACTGACAGCGTCATCGCGCGACATTACCGATCGACTAATCTCGATATCTTGCGCCGCTAATTCCCGCATTTTCTTTTCTATGGCCGCCAGATCTTCCGGAGTAAACGAACGCTCAAAGGCGATATCGTAGTAAAAGCCATTTTCGACCACCGGTCCGATTGTAATCTGCGCGGTTGGAAACAATTGCTTCACCGCCTGCGCCAGCAAATGCGCCGTCGAATGCCGAATAACCTCGACTCCCTCTTCGTCTTTGCCGGTGATAATCTGCAACGCCGCATCACGGTCGATTTGCGTGGCGGCATCGACGAGCTTGCCATTGACTTTTCCGGCCAAAGTCGCCTTAGCCAAGCCGGAACCGATAGATTTGGCAACATCCATTACAGTAACGGCTTGTTCGAATTGACGCTGAGAACCGTCGGAAAGTGTAATTACGGGCATGTGCGATTCCACAATAAAAAAAGCACCGACGAGCGGTGCTTATTAGTCTTTGGTAGGCGCGAGTGGACTCGAACCACCGACCCCCACCATGTCAAGGTGGTGCTCTAACCAACTGAGCTACGCGCCTGAAGTCTGTCGTTCGATTCAGACATTATAGCGAATTAAGTCATATTTGCAAGATATTAATCGACCCGCCATGATAAAAATTGCGCCCCTTGTCCCCCTACTTATCGCTTCTATTATTCCGTTAACAAAGCAACACGCTTCTCGGCACTTAATAGTCATTGGACTTGATCATCCGCCGACGAGGTTTTTTCCTGGGCAGACGGGAGCGCGGTTGGTTTTTCTTTGAACAACTCTGCAACCAACTCAAGCGGCGCCGAGAAGCCGGGTAACGCTGGAATTTTCCATGCTTTTCCTATGCCACGAGATAACAAGTTATTCAACCAGGGACGATCAGAGCTCGCGTGATGAATAATAAAGCGATAGGAACCATTGTCGTTGAATACGGCAAAGTCTTCCAACACAACGTCAATCGTATTTTCTTCACCATACAATCTTGTCTGAACATACATCTTTCTAGAATCAATATCAAAATTGAAATGCAATAATTCGGCAATACCTTTAAGTACGATATTTGCAATCCAGATAACCAAGATATTCGGAGTCAGCTTTATTACAATTTTAATTAAACTTGATTTGATACTCATCGTTACCCCCTCTTTATAGTAATTTCAATAAGATACAGGCATCTTCGATTAGCGTTAGATATACTTTCCATGAGTACGGTTCGGATGATGAGGTAAAAGCCCACCCTCTACAAAATCATAGTCATCATTCTAAGCATATCCGTAATAGATAGTTGGACGAAGCCGTTAACGCGGATAAGAACCCGAGCGTCTGGTTGATCATAAAATATAGCCTCACGCCCTCATTACGAGGGAGCATTCCACGACGAATCATGGGGTTACGCGTCAATGACAACATCATCCGAATCCCCTTTCAAGTAAAACTATCAAACCCATCTTAAACACCTTAAACTCAAAGGGCTTCAGCCCAAGGCGATAGAGGCTTATACCCGTGCCATTCGCCGCGTCGGTGAGTATTTCGATGAATGCATAGACAACCTGTCCTAAGCGGCAGTTGACCGACTATTTCACAGACTTGCTGGCGTTCAGTCAAACTCGATCTGTACTGCCTTAGTTCTATTATTCCCATGTGCTGCGCAAACCCTGGGTCGCTCCCGATCTGATCAAGCCGCCGAAAGCACGTTTGTCGGATATCGTCACTGTCGAGAAACCTCAGCGTTTGTTCCAGACAAACTACACTCCCAGTTATCGGGTTTTCTTTTTCACCGTCTACGGCTTGAGCCTGCGCCTCGGCCAGGGCTTGCGGCCAACAGGCCGGTGATATCGATGCAGAACGCCCGTGTGCATATCCGCGATACCAAAAACAACCAGGATCGTCCGGTGCCTCTGCCGGCAGCAACCTTGACCTTGTTGCGCCGCTTCTGGCTGGTCCATCGTAACCCGGTACTGCTGTTTCCCAATACACGGCGGCTTGAAGGCGGCTCATCGGGCAACCACGCCGCTGGATCGCGGCGGCGTACAAACGACTCTGCGCCCGGTGGTTCAAGACCCGCTTACCAATATTCCGCTTGCGACAGACCACTGCGCTGCCATGCTTCAATATGCTGACGCCATTTCGATGTGACGGCCATAGCTTCTCCTGATCAAAAAATCATAGGATGCCGCAGGGCGAATATTTTTCACAGGTGGGACGGCTCGACGCTTAGTAAGCGCGCAACGATACCACGACTCCAGTGTACCGGCAGAAACTAATCGGCGGTAGTAAACGGCAGTAGTTCGTCGATGCGGCTGTTAGGCCAGGTAGGCAGCTTTTCCAGGGTGTCTTTTAGCCAGGCGGCCGGATCGAGACCGTTGAGCTTGGCGGTGCCGAGTAGGGTTTGAATGACGGCAGCCCGTTGGCCGGCGCGTTCGGAGCCTGCGAACAACCAATTCTTTTTGCCTAAGGCAATGGGGCGAATGCTGTTCTCGACCGGATTGTTGTCGATGGGCAGATCGCCGGTTTCGGCGTAACGCATCAAGGCAGGCCAGCGCTTCAGGCTGTAATCGATCGCTTTGGCGGTTGCGCTGTTGGAGGCCATCAGCCGTCGGGTTTTCTGCAGCCAATCGTGCAGCTCAGTTAAGGTGAACTGGCTTTTTTCGGCCCGCAGGCGTTGACGTTCTTCGATGCTCATGTCTCGGCCTTCGGCTTCAATGGCGTACAGCGTGCCGATCCGCTGCAGGGCTGCTTGCGCCACGGGGCTTTGGCTGGCTTGGAACAGGTCGAAGAACTTCCTACGCGCATGTGTCCAACACGCCAACTCGACGCAAGGATCGATCAAGCGTTGCGATTCGGGATGCACGCGGGCAGCGGCAAACAAGGCCTTATAGCCGCCATAGTCATCGACCATCAGGTGGCCGTGCCAGTTTTGCAAAAAGTGCTGTGCATGCCGGCCGCTGCGACCGGCTTGGTAGTCGAAGACGATGATCTTGGGGCCCGGTTGCAAGTCGTTGCCGCGATAGGCCCACAGATAGGCTTTTTTGGTCTTGCCGTTGCCGGGATCGAGTTGCGGCACCGGCGTTTCATCGGCATGCAGGCTATCGCGTTGCAATAAATGCCAAGCCAGGCGGTCGGCCAAGGGCTGCAAGGCCACGCCAATGCGCCCGACCCAATCGGCCAGCGTGGAGCGGGACAAGATCACGCCATCCCGCGCCGCGATTTGTTCCAGC
Source organism: Methylomonas sp. MgM2 (assembly GCF_054172045.1). Classification (NCBI taxonomy): domain Bacteria; kingdom Pseudomonadati; phylum Pseudomonadota; class Gammaproteobacteria; order Methylococcales; family Methylococcaceae; genus Methylomonas; species Methylomonas sp. MgM2. Next base: position 23,038 of record NZ_JBSYXO010000046.1, read on the forward strand.
CGATACAGTGGCAAATGATCCAGAAATTTGCAGATCATCACCCAAGTCAGCAAACCGACCGCGGCCGTGCCGCCATCGATCACGGCAGGCGGAATCGGCGCCGCCGTGATGGTTTCGCAATGCCGGCAGGCGTATTGCGGGCGAATATGCCGATGCACGAAAAACTTGGCGGGTTCGACATCCAGTTGTTCGCTAATGTCTTCGCCGATTTTGACCAGGTCCTTCCCGCACTTCCCGCAGGTGCAGGATTCCGGTTCATGACGGTGTTCGATGCGAGGAAGATGCTCGGGTAACGGCTGCCGACCGGCACGAGGGCGTTTGGGACGAGTGACCGTTTCGCAGGAACTGTCGCCCTGTAGCTGCTCGACTTCGGCTTCGATGGCCGAGATGTCGGTGTTCCAGGTTTCCTCGAACACATCGCGTTGCAACGGCGCCAGGGCTTCGCTCTTGGTACTGAAGCGGATGCGCTTGTAGTAAGCCAGTTCATGCGTCAGCGCGGCGATTTTGACGTCTTTAGCCTGAATACTGGCGTCTTTCTTTGCAAGGGTTTGCGCATCCTGCGCGGCTTGCTCGACCAACGCCTGAATCATCGCCGCGACTTGGGTTTTCGCGGCGGGATCCAGATTTAATTGATCGAGTTGGGCCAAGGGATTCATGGAGTGCATTATACCCCATTACCCCTCTGAATGCCTTGATTCTATTGGGTTTTCCGGCTTTTCGATTCTCTTTTTAAACCTGCCACTCGGCTTTGGGTGCAGCCGATAACCGCTGCCAATCGACACCCGCCACCAACCATTGCCATTGCGCTTGACTGAGCGCAAACACCGTATCATGGGTCTTAGGCCAGACAAAGCTGCCCTGATGCAATCGGCGCTGGCACAACCACACGCCATTGCCATCCCACAGCAGCAAGCGCAAGCGATTGCCCGCTCGATTGCGGAAGATGAAAGCCGAGCCAGCACAAGGCGCATGCCCCAAACTTTGCTGCACGATGGCCGACAAACCATCCAGGCCGCGCCGCATGTCCACCGCCGCCACGGCAATCCAAATGTGCGCCGGCGTGTCGATCAAGCCAGACATCGCAGCAGTTCCGCTACCCAACTCGCCGAGATCGACGCGGGCAACTCCAAACGATGACCTTGAGCATCGGTCAAGACAATGACGGCCGCCGAAGAGGGCTCAACCTGCACTGGTATCAAAGCAACCGCATCGGATTTGGGTAATTTACGATAGTCGCTCAGTCGCGCCGTGAACGTGCGCACATTGATCTGCTGCTCAGCGCAATACTCGGCTTGCGATAGCCCACTGCGCTGCCATGCTTCAATATGCTCACACCATTTCAATGTGATCGCCATGACTTCTCCTGATCAAAAAAATCACAGGATGCCGCAGACGAAATACTTTTTGTAGGTGGCGCGGATAAGCGCTTACTTTTTAAGATTCTCGAAAATTAAAAGGCAAAAAAAAGCCCGCGTCATTCGGCGGGCTTTCGAGTTTGGTGCTTGGCGATGACCTACTTTCACATGGCAACCTGCC
>NZ_JBSYXO010000047.1:0-24533 GCF_054172045.1 Methylomonas sp. MgM2
GAAGACTATGCGCATGCCTACTGTCGAATCTCCAGCCATCTGCAAACCATGGCCAACCGGGGATATAATCCACTCATTGCTATTCAAATAGCCTTGGCGGGCGATGCTACCGCTAGAGGGGGCGCGAGTAGTTACAATTTATTCAACCTAAGCTCCGTTGAGCATTCCAAATACCATTCGCCCTGAGCCCAGTCGAAGGGTAGGCGGGATTTACAATGCTCACCAAATGGGTGTGGGTGCATGGAATCGGCTCGCACTTCGACAATCTCAGAACGAACGGATTCCATGTTCTCCAGCTGACTTTCTTAGGTTCAAGCGGCCAGTCTCAGTGCGTGAAATCACGCAATGAGTGTCATATCCCTTAGGATAGTCGGACATTCTTCCGAATACTTCCAGTGCTTACGGAGCTTAAATGTTGGCTTATTTCTTGCCCTAGTTCCGCGGTAATCAGACGCATGTGTCGTAAACAACATTGCGGTTCGTGTTCTGAGTCATCGTTATTAATCACAAACCAAGGTTAAGAAATATGAAGAAAACCAAACTAGCTCGATCCATCAGTCTAATTGTCGCCGGCGGAGTTTTATCGTTTGGTGGAATGCCGAGTGCCTTGGCGATTTCGACGACTATGTACAATCTGTCTACTGGCGATGGGGAAGATAACAGTGCCAACAATACCGATTGGACTACAAATTTAGGAAGTGGTACTGACGGTTGGGCGAATGGCGCTAGCTGGGGAAATAGAGCGGTTGGGAGTGTTGCAAATCAGAAATGGGCCGGTACCGGCGGGGAAACGGCGACACCGTTCGGTTATGCCGGCGCTCACTTGAATTGGGCGGTGGAGTTTACTGGTGGCGTCAGTAACGTAGCGGAAATTTCGACGTTTGATTCGTTTAACCGCTATGGGGTCTATGCCGATGTCGATACGGCTAGAGGAGCGTGGAGTGACAATGCCGTTACCGGAGCGGCTGGTTGGCTGCATGATACGGATACCGGTTTATTTAGGTCGGATGTGTCCGGTACGGTGACATTGAACATCGAAAGCGTCTTACAATCGGGAACTAACTTCGGTTACACAATTTTCAAGGGTATGGATGCTGTTACAAAGTATTACCATCATGCGTCTTGGAATCCGAATTCAAATGAAAATGGCATTATCGCCCCAGATTCATCTCCTTACGAAGCAGGCGGCCTTATGCCCGGGACAATTCTGCCGGTAAGCGATATCGTTGCCTATAGCGTGGGTGGTGCCAATCCCAGCAATCTCAATACGATTACTTTCGACGCGGAAGCAGGGCAAATCTATACGATTTTCTTGGGTGGTTATCGGAATGGTTCGTGGCAGACCTCTGGTGACGCGTATCGTTTGACGGTTTCCCAAACACCGGTCCCTGTTCCTGCGGCCGCTTGGCTATTTGGCGGCGCGTTGGCTACATTAGTTGGCAGGTTACGCCGAAAAATCGGATTGAGCCGTAACTGAAATCTATACAGGGCCGTAGGTGCGTAGCACAGCGTAATTGCACGCATGTTACAGCTTTCGTTTCTCCGATTGCGCTACCGCTAATCGGAGAAACGGCGGCTCCCTAAGGATTTGGCCAAAAATAATTTCCCGTTTTGTCGGTGCGGACCCTGGGACATACCGAATGAGGAACGCCGTGAACCCTTCCATGGGGGCTTGACGGCAGCGTCCTTGCTGCCGACATCCTCACTCGGTACGTCCCCAGTGACTATTGCCATATCGGGAAGTTATTTCGGACGATATCCTAAGCGCAAGCTCCGCCTGCTAGCCGACCATCCCGAACGTCAATGCCGGATTGCTGCGCGAATCCTTCCTGCAAGTTTCCCGCCGTACCGCCCGGGTTTTGTCCCGGCTTAAGCGGATAGCCAAAAAATAGGCTAAAGTTGTTATCGAACCCTTAAACCAACGATCATTCCGGAGACGCTATCTTCGGCATTGAGAACTGTGTTAATAGGGTTATGCAGATTGTTTCCAAAAATTGTTAATGACCAAATCGGCATAATTTCGTAGAATTACCTAAGTTTTTCTCATTTTAGAACGGGATTAGTCGTAAGACTCATCCCGTTTTCTACATCTAAGGTGACCAATCTTGAATAAACCCGCAATACTGGTACTGGAAGACGGAACCGTGTTTCACGGCATCTCGATAGGTGCGGATGGATGTTCCGTCGGGGAAGTGGTTTTTAACACGGCATTAACCGGCTATCAGGAAATTCTCAGCGATCCATCCTATGCGCGCCAGATCGTGACATTGACCTATCCGCATATCGGTAATGTCGGTACGAATGCCGAAGACGACGAATCGTTACGGGTATTTGCCAGCGGATTGGTCGTGCGTGATTTGCCGATGTTGGCCAGCAATTGGCGTATGCAACAAACGTTGCCGGATTATCTGCGCGACAACAACGTCGTTGCCATTGCCGATATCGATACTCGCAAGTTGACTCGAATCCTGCGCGACAACGGCGCGCAACGCGGCTGCGTTGCGGCCGGACAGGCGGTCGACGTCGATGCGGCAAGCAGAGCCATCAAGGGATTTCCAGGCTTGCAAGGCATGGATTTGGCCAAAGAAGTGACGACGGATGAAGTTTACGAATGGACGCAAGACGTCTGGAAATTAGGCCGGGGCCACGCCGAAGCACCGAATTTGACCAAGCACGTGGTGGCTTACGATTTCGGCGTCAAACGCAATATTTTGCGCTTGTTGGCCAACCGCGGTTGCAGGATCACGGTCGTGCCGGCAACCACGCCGGCGGAAACCGTATTGGCAATGAATCCGGACGGTGTGTTTCTGTCCAACGGCCCCGGCGACCCGGAGCCTTGCACCTATGCGATCGACGCGATAAAGGCAATTTTAGCCGAAAAAGTGCCGATATTCGGTATATGTTTAGGCCATCAATTGCTGGCTTTGGCGAGTGGCGCGAAAACCGAAAAAATGAAATTCGGTCATCACGGCGCCAACCACCCGGTGCAACATAAGGACAGCGGCCGGGTCATGATCAGCAGCCAAAACCACGGTTTCGCGGTTGGCGCCGATTCCTTGCCGGCCAACTTGCGCGCAACTTATCATTCCTTATTCGACGGCAGTTTGCAGGGTATAGAACGCACGGATTGTCCGGCCTTTAGTTTTCAGGGACACCCGGAAGCCAGTCCGGGACCGCATGATGTCGAGACCTTGTTCGACGACTTCGTCGCGCTCATGAACCAGTCCCGTCCCGCTTAAGCTTTAGACAGAGTCCTATGCCAAAAAGAACCGACATAAAATCGATTTTATTATTGGGCGCCGGTCCTATCGTCATCGGTCAAGCCTGCGAATTCGACTATTCCGGCACTCAAGCCTGCAAGGCTTTACGCGAAGAAGGTTATCGAGTCATTCTGGTCAATTCCAATCCTGCCACTATCATGACCGACCCGGACATGGCAGACGCAACTTATATCGAGCCTATCGATTGGCAAACGGTGGAAAGAATCATCGAAAAAGAGCGGCCGGATGCGGTGTTGCCGACCATGGGCGGCCAGACCGCGCTGAACTGCGCGCTGGCTTTGGACAAGCACGGGGTTTTGGCCAAGTACGGCGTCGAGATGATAGGCGCGACTAAAGACGCTATCAACATGGCCGAAGACCGTGACTTGTTTAATCAGGCCATGCGCCGGATTGGGCTGGAAGTCTCTAAGGCCAAAGTCGCGCATTCCATGGAAGAAGCCTTCGCGGCACAGGAGGAAGTCGGCTATCCGACCATCATCCGGCCGTCGTTCACGATGGGAGGCAGCGGCGGCGGTATCGCTTACAACCGGGAAGAATTCATCGAAATCTGCGAGCGCGGCTTGGATTTGTCGCCGACCAACGAATTGTTGATCGAAGAATCGATACTGGGCTGGAAAGAGTTCGAAATGGAGGTCGTGCGCGACCGTAAAGACAACTGCATCATCGTCTGTTCGATCGAAAACTTCGACCCGATGGGCGTGCACACCGGCGATTCGATTACCGTGGCACCGGCGCAAACCTTGACCGACAAGGAGTTCCAAATCATGCGTAACGCGTCGTTGGCTGTGTTGCGCGAAATCGGCGTCGATACCGGCGGCTCGAACGTGCAGTTTGCATTAAATCCTGAAACAGGCCGATTGATCGTCATCGAAATGAATCCGCGGGTGTCGCGCTCGTCGGCCTTGGCATCCAAAGCGACCGGCTTCCCGATCGCCAAGGTGGCTGCCAAACTGGCGGTAGGCTATACCCTGGATGAGCTACGTAACGAAATTACCGGCGGTGCGACACCGGCTTCGTTCGAGCCGACCATCGATTATGTGGTCACCAAGGTGCCGCGCTTCGCATTCGAAAAATTTCCGCAAGCCAACGACCGTCTGACTACTCAGATGAAGTCGGTCGGCGAGGTCATGGCGATCGGGCGCACCTTCCAAGAATCCTTGCAAAAAGCCTTGCGCGGCTTGGAAGTGGGGGTAGACGGGCTGGACGAAATCGTCGATTTCGAGGACGAAAGCGCCCGGGATAGCATCATGCGCGAACTGCGTTATCCCGGCCCGCAACGTTTGTGGTATTTGGCCGATGCGTTCCGTAGCGGTTTGAGTTTCGAAGAGATTTATCAAGCGTGCAAAATCGATCCATGGTTTCTGGCTCAAGTCGAGGATTTGATCGCGACCGAGAAAACCTTGGCGACCAAAACCCTGGCTACCTTAGAACAAGGCGAACTGTTACGGCTGAAACGCAAGGGATTTTCCGATGGCCGTTTGGCGAAATTATTGGAAACCAAGGAATCGGAAGTGCGTAACGTGCGCCATAAAAAAGGCGTGCGTCCGGTATTCAAGCGCATCGACTCGTGTGCGGCGGAATTCGCCTCGGATACGGCTTATCTCTATTCGACTTACGAACAGGAATGCGAGGCCAAGCCGTCAGATAAAGAAAAAATCATCATTTTGGGCGGCGGTCCGAACCGTATCGGCCAGGGCATAGAGTTCGACTATTGCTGCGTGCATGCCGCCTTGGCTTTACGCGAAGACGGTTACGAGACCATCATGGTCAACTGTAATCCGGAAACCGTATCGACCGATTTCGATACTTCCGACAGACTGTATTTCGAGCCGTTGACCCTGGAAGACGTGCTGGAAATCATCGATTTAGAAAAGCCTAAAGGCGTCATCGTCCAATATGGCGGCCAAACGCCGCTGAAATTGGCAAGAGCGTTGGAAGCGGCGGGCGCGCCGATCATCGGTACTTCGCCGGATTCTATCGACTTGGCGGAAGATCGCGAACGCTTTCAAAAATTATTGGAGCGCTTAAACCTTCTGCAGCCGCCTAATGCGACCGCGCGTTCGGTCGAACAAGCGGTTAATTCCGCGCGCGAGCTGGGTTATCCATTGGTGGTGCGTCCATCCTATGTGTTGGGCGGGCGGGCCATGGAAATCGTTTTCAACGAAGATGGTTTGCGCCGCTATATGAAGGAGGCGGTTAGTGTCTCAAATGATTCGCCGGTACTATTGGATCGCTTCCTGGATGACGCAGTGGAAATGGATGTCGATGCGATTTACGACGGTGAAACCGTGTTAATCGGCGGTTTGATGGAGCATATCGAGCAAGCGGGCGTACATTCCGGCGACTCGGCTTGTTCGATTCCGCCTTATGATTTGCCGTTGCATCTTCAAGAGCAGTTGCGGCAACAGGTTGCCAAAATGGCCGAAGCCTTGGGCGTTTGCGGATTGATGAACACCCAGTTTGCGATTCAAGGCGAGACCGTATACGTGCTCGAGGTCAACCCCCGCGCTTCGAGGACCGCTCCGTTCGTGTCCAAAGCGACCGGTTATCCTTTGGCCAAGATTGCGGCGCGCTGCATGGTCGGCAAGTCCTTGAAGGAGCAGGGGGTTATCGAAGAGCGCATCCCTGAGTATTTCTCGGTTAAAGAAGCTGTGTTCCCCTTCATCAAGTTCCCTGGGGTCGATCCGATATTGGGCCCGGAAATGAAGTCGACCGGTGAAGTGATGGGGGTTGGTAAGACCTTTGGCGAAGCCTTTGCGAAATCGCAGCGGGCCGCAGGCATCGATTTGAGTCATAGCGGCAAGGTTTTGATCAGTATTCGTGACGCCGATAAACCTAAATTGCCTGATTTGGCGAAAATGCTGATCGACAAAAACTATGAAATCGTTGCGACCGGCGGCACTGCACGAGTGTTGGAAGAAGCCGGCATTCCATGCCGGAAAGTCTTCAAGGTGAATGAAGGGCGGCCGAACACGGTTGATATGATTAAAAACGGCGAGTTTCAGTTGATCGTCAATACCACCGAAGGTGCAAAAGCCGTGGCGGACTCTTTTACGATGCGTCGCGAAGCTTTACAGCGTAAGGTAACTTATTACACTACTATGGCCGGTGCTAGAGCGGCTTGTTTTGCGTTGGGTGAACTCTCGGCAGGTAATGTCAATTGCCTGCAGGATTTACATAAAACCTTTAAGGACTGAGTTATTTATTAGGAGTTGTTATGAATAAAGTACCTCTGACCGTAACGGGCGCCAATAAATTGCGCGCCGAATTGGAAGAGCTAAAATCCGTGGTTAGACCGCGTATTATCCAGGCTATCGCGGAAGCGCGCGAACACGGCGACTTGAAAGAAAATGCCGAATATCATGCGGCGCGCGAACAACAGAGCTTTGCGGAAGGGCGTATTGCGGAAATCGAAGGCAAATTGGCTAATGCCAACATCATCGATGTAACCAAAGCCGATGCCAACGGCAAGGTGGTGTTTGGCGCGACGGTGAAGATTGAAGACCTTGATTCCGGTAAGGAGGTGACTTACCAAATCGTCGGTGAAGACGAAGCCAATATCAAGGAAGGCCGTATTTCGGTGGGGTCGCCGATTGCCAGAGCCTTAATCGGCAAGGAAGAAGGCGATTCCGTGATCGTTAAGGCGCCGGGCGGTGATATTGAATACGAAATTATTTCGGTCGAATATATCTAAATCAAATAAAAAGGGAGGTCAATCCTCCCCTTATTTCTTTTTTGGGTTTTTTCTATATAGCGCAATTATCTGGCCGATAGTCTGAATTAATTCGGCATGGGTTTCCGTGCAAATTTGATCACTGATAATACTACGCTCGTCTCTTTCGGCTCGAATCTTAATTTTAATAAGTTCGTGAGCATCAAGTGCTATATTGATCTCTTTTATGACTGCGGGTGTTAAACCGGCTTGACCGACGATTACGACTGGTTTGAGCGGATGGGCTTGAGCTTTTAGCTTTTTCTTTTCAATGGGATTCACACTGTTTCCTTAAACATATAAAACCGCGCAATTTTACACCAACAGAAAAATGGCACGTACCAAAAGTAGTCATCAATGGATGCAGGAACATTTTCAGGACGAATATGTCAAGAAAGCTCAATCTCTGGGCTATCGCTCTCGTGCGGTGTTCAAGTTAATTGAAATTCAGGAGAAGGATAAACTCATACGTCCCGGTATGAATATCGTCGATTTAGGTGCTGCTCCGGGCGGTTGGTCTGAATATGCCAGGAAATTGATAGGCAAACACGATAAGGTCATTGCGTTGGATTTGTTGGAAATCGAACCGATTCCCGGCGTCGAATTTATACAGGGCGATTTCAGGGAGGACGAGGTGTTGGAACAACTCTATAAAGTGCTTGATGATCAGCCCGTGCACTTGTTATTGTCGGATATGGCCCCCAATATAAGTGGTAACAGGGAAATGGATCAACCAAGATCGATTTATCTAGGGGAGTTGGCGCTGGATGCGGCGCATCGAATTCTAGTCGAAGGTGGAACGTTTCTGATAAAAATGTTTCAAGGTGCCGGATTCAACGAATATTTGGCTCAGGTCAAACAATCTTTTAATAGTGTAGTCATTCGCAAGCCTAAGGCTTCGCGGGCAAGAAGTAGTGAAGTGTATATTTTGGCGAAAGGTTTCAAATAGCTTGGTACACTTCAATCATAATCGGGCTATGATTGAACGAGTGTTAGTTCATTCCTGATACAATTAAATCGTTTTAAATATTTGGGCCGTTAGCGGCTGGAGCGCGTAAATTGAGCGACATGATGAAAAATTTAGTGTTGTGGGTTGTCATCGCAGTAATTCTGATGGCGATATTCAACAACTTCGGTGCAAGATCCCTCCGAAGCGATGCCACCCTCTCGTATTCGCAGCTGATTGACGCAGTCAAGGCGGGACAGGTTCAGCAGGTTGCCATTGCGGATAATACCGTTAGGGGCAAAATGCAATCGGGCGAAAAATTTAAGACTTATATGCCCAATGATCCGCATTTGATCGATGATTTATTGGCTAACAATGTCGAAATTGTCGTTCAGCCGCCGGAAGAACCGTCGATGCTGATGCAGATATTCGTCTCTTTTGGACCGATACTGTTACTGATTGCCGTTTGGGTATTTTTCATGCGGCAAATGCAAGGCGGGGGCGTCGGCGGACGCGGTGGAGCCATGGGCTTCGGCAAGAGCAAGGCCCGTATGCTGGATCAGGATCAAAACAAGGTTACGTTCGCCGATGTGGCCGGCTGTGACGAGGCCAAGGAAGAGGTCGAGGAAATGGTCGATTTCTTGAAAGATCCGGCGAAATATCAAAAGCTTGGCGGAAAAGTGCCGCGCGGTGCTTTGATGGTCGGTCCGCCGGGTACCGGTAAAACCTTGTTGGCCAGGGCAATCGCAGGGGAAGCGAAAGTCCCGTTCTTTACCATTTCCGGTTCGGATTTCGTTGAAATGTTCGTGGGCGTCGGTGCTTCGCGGGTGCGCGATATGTTTGAGCAGGCCAAACGCCATGCGCCGTGTATTATTTTTATCGATGAGATTGACGCCGTGGGCCGCTCCCGTGGCGCCGGCTTGGGTGGCGGAAACGACGAGCGTGAACAAACCTTAAACCAGTTGTTGGTGGAAATGGATGGATTCGAAGGGCACGAAGGCATCATCGTGATCGCCGCAACCAACCGGGCCGACGTGTTGGATAAAGCCTTGCTGCGCCCCGGCCGCTTCGACAGGCAGGTCGTGGTCGGTCTGCCGGATGTGAGGGGCCGAGAGCAAATATTGAATGTCCATTTGAAAAAAGTACCGCTAAACGACGATGTCAAAGTCAAGTACATCGCTCAAGGTACCCCCGGTTTCTCAGGTGCCGATTTGGCTAACTTGGTTAACGAGGCTGCATTGTTTGCGGCGCGTTTCAATAAACGCCTGGTTAGCATGGTGGATTTGGAGAAAGCCAAAGACAAGTTGATCATGGGGGCGGAAAGACGCTCCATGGTCATGGATGAAAATGAAAAGAAAATGACTGCTTACCATGAAGCCGGGCATGCGATCGTCGGCCGGTTGGTGCCCGAGCACGACCCTGTGTACAAAGTCAGCATCATGCCGCGCGGCCGCGCACTGGGTATCACCATGTTTTTACCGGAGCGCGACCAGTACAGTGCCAGTAAATGCAAGCTGGATAGTATGATCTCCAGTTTGTACGGCGGGCGCATCGCCGAAGAATTGATTTTCGGTTGGGAACAGGTTTCGACCGGCGCCTCTAACGACATTGAACGCGCGACCGAATTGGCCCGCAACATGGTTACCAAATGGGGGCTGTCGCAACGCTTGGGGCCTTTGGCATACAGCGAAGAAGAAGGCGAAATTTTCCTCGGGCGTTCCGTGACTCAACATAAATCGGTAGCCGAAGAAACCGCGCATACGATAGACGAGGAAATTCGCTCCATCATCGACAGAAACTACGAGCGTGCCGAGAAAATACTGAAAGAAAACGACGATATTTTGCACGCGATGGCTGAGGCATTGATCAAGTATGAAACGATCGATAAGGATCAAATCGATGATCTGATGGCGCGAAGGCCGGTTAGAGAACCTAAGGGCTGGGAAGACGATACACCGTCGTCCACCAGTGGCAATGCCGAAGCCGAGCCTTGGGGGAACAAAGGAAGCGACCAGTCTATCGGCGGTGCTGCCGAGCACGGTTAGGCCTTAAACATTAACAAATAGAGAGAGACCTTGGTCTCTCTTTTTTTTGGACAAAGAAAAGCAGATTCATCATGGCAAAAAAATATTTCGGTACGGACGGTATTCGAGGCAAAGTGGGCGAATATCCCATTACTCCCGATTTCATGCTTAAGCTGGGATGGGCAACGGGGCGGGTGTTTGCAAATGAGGGGGACGGTTTTGTTTTGGTCGGTAAAGATACGCGGATTTCGGGCTATATGTTCGAATCCGCTTTAGAAGCGGGCTTGTCTGCGGCCGGTGTCGATTGCCGTTTGCTCGGCCCGATGCCGACCCCGGGTATCGCCTATTTAACCCGCACGCTCCGAGCTAAAGCCGGTATCGTCATCAGTGCTTCTCATAATCCTTATTACGACAACGGGATCAAGTTTTTTTCGGTTGATGGCACCAAGTTGCCGGACGAGCTTGAACATCAAATCGAGCATTACATTGATATGCAGATGACTACGGTTGAATCGGCCAAGTTAGGCAAAGTCAAACGCGTCAGCGATGCCGCGGGCCGCTACATCGAATTTTGTAAGTCCACTGTGCCGGCAAGCCTCGATTTCAAAGGCATGCGCATCGTCATTGATTGTGCCCATGGCGCGACCTACCACGTTGCTCCGCATGTCTTCAGTGAGGTTGGCGCCGAGGTTGTCGTCATTGGCGGAGAGCCGGATGGCTTGAATATCAACGACGAATGCGGCGCTACTAGGCCGGAAACCCTGGTGGCAAAAGTGCAGGAGTATCGCGCCGACTTGGGTATCGCGCTGGACGGTGACGGCGACCGGGTCATCATGGTCGACCACAAGGGCGAGATCGTCGACGGTGACGAGTTGATTTACATCATTGCTAAATCCTTTAAGGAAAAAGGCAAGTTGTCGGGGCCGGTGGTCGGGACGCTCATGTCCAATCTGGGAATGGAGCACGCCCTTAAAAATATGGGTATTCCGCTAGTACGCGCGAATGTCGGCGACCGGTATGTGATGGAATTGTTAAGCGAGAAAAAAGGCGTGCTGGGCGGCGAAGGGTCCGGCCATATCATTTGTTTAGACAAAACTACAACTGGAGACGGCATTATATCGGCGCTGCAAGTTTTGGCCGAAATGCGCTTTGCCGATAAGACTCTGCACGAATTGAAGGCGGAGATGAAAAAGTATCCGCAAGTCTTGATCAATGTCAGGGTCGAGAAGAAAATCAAACTCGATGAAATCGACAGCATCAAAAAGGCGGTGGAAGCCGTCGAAAAAAAATTGGGAGACCGGGGAAGAGTTTTATTGCGCGCGTCCGGCACAGAGCCTTTGGTGCGGGTCATGGTGGAAGGCGTAGATGCCGACGAGGTCAATAAGTATGCCAATCAGCTAGCCAATGAAGTCAGAAAATCAATCTAATCTTGAAACGGAATCGCGCACGGTTTATTATAAGCGGCTTTCTTTGGCTCGGAGTATGTGATGCGGAAATCATTGATTATGGGAAACTGGAAAATGAATACCTCACGGGAAGAGGGCATGCAACTGGCAAAATCGCTGGCCGAAGGTCTGGGCGAGGTTGGCCAAGAAGTCGCGGTATGTGTGCCATTCGTTTACATCTCTGATATTCGTAACGCATTAACCGGTTCAGCGATCGCAGTCGGTGCGCAAAACGTAGCCGATCAAGCCTCCGGCGCGTACACGGGCGAAGTGTCTGCTGCGATGTTAGCCGATTGCGGGGTGAAATTCGCTCTGGTTGGGCACTCCGAAAGACGCCAATACTACGGCGATACTAATGAAAGTGTAGCGGCTCGTTTTTGCCAAGCCCTGAAACAAGGCATTGTTCCTGTGCTTTGCGTTGGTGAAACGCTGGAAGAACGTGAGCAAGATAAAACTTTTCAAATCGTAGACGAGCAATTGGATGCGGTGATCGATGCGGCCGGTATCGAAGCATTCGAAAAAGCGGTAATCGCCTACGAACCGGTTTGGGCCATCGGTACCGGTAAAACCGCGACCGACGAACAAGCTCAAGAAGTGCATAAATACATCCGTGAACGCATCGCGGCAAGAAGCGCATCAGTTGCTGAGAAAGTGCAGATCTTGTATGGCGGTAGCGTGAAACCAGACAATGCCGAAGCCTTGTTTGCCATGCCGGACATCGATGGCGGTCTAGTCGGCGGTGCTTCGCTGGATGCACAAGGCTTTTTAAAAATTTGCCATTCAGTTTAATATCTTAGGTTAAATATGCTGTATCAAATTATCATCGTTTTTCACATCCTGTTAGGAATTGGGATCATTGGTCTGGTTCTGATGCAGCAAGGTAAAGGTGCCGATGCCGGTGCTGCTTTCGGCAGCGGTGCTTCCGGCTCCGTTTTCGGTGCCCAAGGTTCCGCTTCGTTTTTGTCCAGAACCACTGCCATTTTTGCCACCATGTTCTTCGTTACAAGTTTAGGCTTGGCTTTCTTAAGCGGCAGTCACAGTAAGAAGTCCGATATTATTCTTGATGCGCCAGCGGTTAAGGAAGAACAAAGCTCCGATGTGCCGTTATCGCAAAGTAACGATAACGATGTACCGGTGGCAAAATTACCCGAAGCGCCTGCAATAAAAGAGGTTGAACCCGCTACGGCAACAGAGGCGGAATAAAGTAACTTAAGCCGACGTGGTGAAATTGGTAGACACGCCATCTTGAGGGGGTGGTGACGCAAGTCGTGCCGGTTCAAGTCCGGCCGTCGGTACCATTCGCGCATCTTAAGAGATGCAAAGAAGTCCAGAAACCCGCTAATCTTCTAGGTTTGCGGGTTTTTTATTGTCCGAATACATCCCATGAAATCTTAGGACATACACCCGAATTAGTGACACGGGCTAAACTGGCTCAAAATCGTGTCACTTTGGTTCTAAGCTTTGGCGTTTTATCTACCGGTTCGATGGCAAGCAAAACCGCCTTGGATTGGAGCGCTATCCTGAAACCACAACAGAAAACGCCAGACGGAAGGCTGAAGAATGTAGACGACAACTTGCCGAAGGCATTGATCCCGGCGAAATCCGAAAGCAAGAAAAAGCGGCCAAACAATTGGTCAGAGAGAACGAAGAGCGCCAAAGCGAAGGCTTGCCGATCCTCGACAGTTTCGCTGACGTTACCCGCCAATGGCTGACATCGATCGAACACCTGACCAGTACAAACACGCACAAAAAGAAAGCCAGCCGTATAGAGCGCCTGGCGTTTCAATTATTGGGCGATAAACCCATCAAAGAGGTTAAGTCAGCCGACGTTTTTGCCACCTTAAAGCCGCTGATCGACAAACAGCAGCTCGAAACCGCGCATCGGCTACATGCTGAAATCGTCGCTATTTTCGATTATGCGATTGCCCATAATTTCGTAGAGTTCAATCAGGCTCAACCCGTCGCCAGGCAAATGCCGGCGCAAAAGGTCAAACATCGGGCCGCGATTATCGACCCCAAGCAGGTTGGGCAATTGCTGCGCGATTTATACGCCTATCAAGGCACCTATGCTGTGCAAATGGCCTTAAGGCTGTCGCCGTTGTTGTTTCAAAGGCCGGGCGAGATTCGGCAAATGCTTTGGGTAGACGTGGACTTGGCTGCAAGCGAGTGGCGGCCTTACATCAGCAAAACCGACTTTTATCATATTGTGCCGTTAAGCACTCAGGCTGTCGCGATCCTGGAAGCCGTTCAGCCTTTAACCGGTACCGGGCAATATGTATTCCCGTCGAGCCGTGGCGACGGGCGGCCTATGTCCGATAATACCATCCGCTCGGCGCTACTAAGCTTGGGTTACGATTCCAGTATTCAAACCGCGCACGGCTTCAGAACCATTGCCAGCACCTTGCTGAATGAGCAAGGTTGGAGCCCTGACGCGATCGAAAGGCAACTGGCCCATTCACCAAAGGATCAGGTCAGAGCGGCCTACAATCGCGCTCAATATCTGGACGAACGCCGGCGCAACGCCACGCCACGCCGGGTTGGAAGAGGCGTTGTTAGCTCAACGCAAGGCGCTTTATGAACAAGTCAGGGATCAACATCCACGGCGCTGGAGTCGACAGACCCGCAATTGGAACAGGGTCCATATCGTGCATCTCAACCCCGAGCAGGCAGAGACGAAAAATACTCCCAATACCGCAAACCAGGAGGCTCCTAACCAGGACAAAATAGCCGCATAAGTTTTTTACATCGAGGCGACAACTAGCTTGAAATTTTCCGGTTGGAATGCCGCAGACTGGTTGTTTATTTTCGTTCTGATCGGATTGGTTGTATCGGTGATCCGGTTTGCCATGCGCAATCATGTTCAAGCAACCATAGGAATGGCTATGACATGTTGAAATATAAAATCCTGGAATGGGGCATATTGATCGTGACCTTTTTAGCGGTGGTTTTACTAGGTTACTTGGTATTCAATTTCGGCTTAGTAGGCTTGTTTATCTTTGTGTTCTTAGGGATGTGCATTGAATTCTTATACGCATTTTTTAAATGGCATGGGTAGCTTGATATAATCTACATCAACCGGATAGCCCGACGGGGCGAAAAGCGGGATTCGTTACCCCGCTTCCGGTTGACCTTTCGTAACGATGGCACTTTAACGGAGTGTTAGTGAAAACCAACAGTCAAAAATTATCGGACGCCATATTATCCGGCGAAATCACGGAAGAGAGAAGTGGCCCCAGATAAAAAACCGTCGAGTACGATTGCCGACTCAATAGTCTCCCCCGGTTTGAAGTGGTTTAATAGAAGTCTGAAAAACACATCGTTGTGGGGATTTGGAGAAAGCCGATGAGTGAAGCAATGGCAGATTTATTTAAAAGAATTACGGTTGGCGTCTATGTTATCGGAGTGACTGGCGGTGGGCGGAACAACGCATTTACGGCCGCATGCGTGTCGTTGGTTTCCTTTCAACCGCTATTATTGGTGTTGAGCATCAATCGAATGCATTCGTCTTATCAGATACTAAAATCGGGTGGAGTGTTTTCCATCAATGTGTTGCGTCAAGATCAAATGCCGTTGGCGGAGCATTTTGGCGGGCCGAGTTCACGTGACAAACTTGCGACGGTCAGCTGGTATCCTGGGAAAACCGGAGCGCCGCTACTCGATGATGTCATAGCGCATTTTGAGTGTGAAATGGTTGCCGAATATCCGGCGGGCGACCATGTCTTGGCTTTGGGTCGAGTAGTTTCAGGTAGTCTGCTTCAGGCTAATGCGGAGCCGATGGTTTATCGGGATACTGGTAACATGGATGGCGCCGCAGCCTTGTTTCCGGATCGTTTTTGAATGGGGGTGCGGCGTATCGGCACCGCGAGAAGACGCCTATGGTTTATCCGTGTCTAGTTTCATTATCCTTCCTAATCGGATGGATTGATCGGGATTTTAATGTTCTTTCTGTTCAAGCGGTTTTCCCAGATGTAAATAACTTTGATATTCTTGCCGTATAATCACAGTGCTCAATATCAATTGATGAAAATTATTTCTTGGAATGTAAACGGTATCAGGGCCGTATTGGGCAAGGGTTTTGCCGAAACGCTAACGCAGCTCGATGCGGATTGTCTTTTGCTGCAAGAGACGAAGGCTCAAGACGATCAAGTCGAGAAGGCTTTGGAGAGCATCGACCATTACCATATATATAGTAACTCGGCCGAACGTAAAGGCTATTCCGGAGTGGCGATGCTTACCCGTCAGGAGCCGTTACGAATCGTTCACGACATCGGCATAGACGAGCACGATCAAGAGGGTAGAGTGATCGTGGCCGAGTTCGAAAAGTTTTTTCTGTTAAACGTTTACGTGCCTAATTCCGGTGAAGGGTTGGTTCGGCTGGGTTACCGGCAGACTTGGGATCAGGAGTTTCTGGCTTATCTACAGAGCTTGCAAATCCAAAAGCCGCTAATCGCGTGCGGTGACTTCAATGTTGCGCATCAGGCGATCGATATTGCCAGGCCTAAGGCGAATTACAATAAATCAGCCGGCTACACCCAAACGGAAATTGACGGTTTCAACCGCTTCATCGATGCTGGCCTGGTCGACAGCTATCGTCATTTTCACCCGGATACGGTGGCTTATAGCTGGTGGAGTTACCGTGCCAATGCCCGCGCAAAAAATATCGGTTGGAGGATCGATTACGTGTTGGCCAGTGAAGCCCTGCTCGGCCGGATCAAGAATACCTTCATTTTGACCGAGATCATGGGTTCCGATCATTGCCCGGTGGGTATCGAAATAGACATGTGACAACAATCTGACTGACAGAGTAAACGGATATGGCTGAAAAAATTAAGATCATGGCTTTACGCCATTCCGCTTTCTATAGTCCCTTGCTTTACACCATCAGCGGTGGCTTTTTGGCGGCGGAGGGATTGGAAGCTGATTATCGGGTAGCATCGCCTAATCAAACCGTATTTGAATGTTTGTCCAAAGGTGATGCGCATGTATCCCAATTGGCGGTCGCTGCAAGTTTTTCGATATTGGAGGGAGGTCAAACTCCGGATATCGTGCATTTTGCGCAGATCAATCGGCGCGATGGCTTTTTTCTGGCGGGACGCCCGCAGAGCCAGCCCTTTGCGTGGTCACAACTGATCGGTAAGAAAGTGTTGGTTGATCATCTGTTCCAGCCGGTCGCGATGTTCAGGTACGCTTTGCATAAACTCGGCATAGATGAAAACCGGATTGACTTTATCGACGCCGGAGACGTCGATGCCATGGATGCGGCGTTTCGCGCAGGCGTAGCCGACTACATCCACCAGCAAGGCCCTGCTCCGCAACAATTAGAGCATGACGGCAAAGCGATGGTTTTAGCTTCGATCGGTGATGTGATCGGCGATGTGGCTTTTAGTAGCTTATGCGCTACTCGGCGCTGGTTAGCGACCGATCAAGCGGCAGGCTTCATGCGCGCCTACCGTAATGCCTGCGCCGCGTTACTGGATACGCCGGCGGCGGCTATCGCTGAGAACGAAGCGGTGTTTTTTCCGCAAATCGATAGAGATGTACTCACTCGGACCATAGCGACCTATCAGCGTTTAGGCTGTTGGTCTAAAGATCCTTCGATTGGTCAAGCTTCTTATGACACGCTATTGGATGTGTTTGGTTTCAATGGTTTAATCAGCCGACGCCATCCCTATGAAGCGGCTATTGTGGCGCCGCCGTCATGACAGATGGACGCACTAAAGGCTTATGTCCGATCAATGCATTCGTGTTCTTATAAAGCGCTATGCAATATTGGTTATTGATTTTATAATAAGCGGTTTTTTGGGGTATTCCATCCCAAATCCTTGCCTCACTATTTGTGTAAATGGGAGGCTATTCTAACCGTAAGGAGAAATCATGCGTCATTACGAAATCGTTTTCTTGGTACACCCTGACCAAAGTGCTCAGGTGCCTGCCATGATAGAACGTTACAAGTCTACAATCGAAGATGCTTCCGGCACGATACACCGGCTGGAAGACTGGGGACGTAGACATCTGGCATTCCCGATCAAAAAAATCCATAAAGCGCATTATGTGCTGATGAATATCGAATGCGACCAAGCGACTCTCGATGAGTTGGAAGCCGGCTTTCGTTTCAACGATGCCATTTTACGCAGCCTGACTCTGCTTAGAAAAGAAGCAATTAGCGAACCTTCCGTAATCGCAACTAGCAGTAGTGATGTTCAAAAAACCGCCAGCCGCGCGAACGAAGAAGTTGAAGAAGAGCAAGATGAAACCGATTCCGAGACTGCCGACGACGAAGCGACCGAAGCTGAAGCGGATTCCGAATAAACTTAAACAGATACAAGAGAAATAACATGGCACGTAACGTTAGACGTAACAAAGGTTGCCGCTTCAGCGGTGAAGATGCAGTCGTAATCGATTACAAAAATCTTGACTTGCTCAGCGAATATATCACTGAAACCGGCAAAATCATTCCTAGCCGTATTACCGGTACCAGTGCGAAATATCAAAGACAATTGACTGCAGCGATCAAACAAGCTCGTTTCTTGGCTTTGCTGCCGTTCTGCGACGCGCACAAATAAGTTAGGTCGCACCGGAGCATTCGCGTGCAGTTTTTGGCAGCTTATATCATGAAGGGCAGAATCCAGGCGATGACCGTCGCCTCCGCTCTCGCGTTGCTGTCGCTAGCGTTTCCTCCGGCGAGTATCGTAAGTTCGGCCTCGGTGGCGTTGGTTACTTTGCGCAGGGGCGGAAAAGAAGGCTTATATGTATTGCTGATCTCTTGTTTGGCGGGGGCGGTACTGAGCGTTTTTCTGAAAATCGGTTACCAATTTGCGTTGCTGTACGGCTTGGTGTTGTGGATCCCAATTTGGCTCATTTCGATCGTACTGCGGGAAGGTAGACATCTAGGCGTGGCAATCGAGATCGCCGTATTGCTGGGTGTGGCGGCCGTATTAGGGTTTTATTTGTATCAAGCGCATCCGTCCGAAGTTTGGAAAGGATCGTTGGAAGTGATGATGCAACCGATGCTGCAGTCTCGCTCGGATATTACTCCCGAACAAGTCAATCAGTCGATTCAATTGTTTGCTCACTTCATGACGGGCGCAGTTGCGGCCGGCAGCGTATACGGTTTGCTATTCGGTTTACTGTTGGCTCGTTGGTGGCAGGCGGCGCTTTATAACCCCGGTGGATTCAGAACCGAGTTTTTGGGGTTGCGGGGTCACACCCAATTAGCGATTGCAACCATGGTATTGATCGCGGTCGCTATGTTATCGACCGGTATCTTGGCTGAAGTTTGCCGGAATGTGCTGCTGGTGTTGTTGGTGCTATACACCTTTATTGGAACCGCGACCTTGCATGCTTGTTTCGCTGTGATGAAAGGCAGCCGCTTTATGGTGCCGTTCATGTACTTGACCTTGGTATTGATCCCGCATGTCATGGTGATTATCGCCCTGTGCGGTTTAATCGATAACTGGCTGGATTTACGAAAAAAAATTTCAAATTCAACGGCTGGATGATTTCAGCCATCATTCGACGATGAGTCGATTAACGAGGTAATGAGAGATGGAAGTTATTCTTCTTGAAAAGGTTGCTAACTTAGGTAACTTGGGCGATAAAGTCAGCATCAAAGCGGGCTACGGCAGAAATTATTTGATCCCGCAAGGCAAAGCCGCGATGGCGACGCCTGCCAAGATCAAAGAATTCGAAGAACGTCGCGCCGAGCTGGAAAAACAAGCCGCGGAAAGACTGGCGGCTGCGACCGCACGCGGCGAAGCGCTAAGCAAACTGGATATCAGCATCGCTTGCAAATCGGGCGATGAGGGTCGCTTGTTCGGTTCCGTCGGTACTCAAAATATCGCCGAGGCGGTCAACGCGGCCGGCGTTCAAATTGAAAAAAGCGAAATCCGCATGCCGCACGGTGCGATTCGCCAAATCGGCGAATACGACATCGTATTCCATTTGCATAGCGATGTTGAGGTCACGCTGCCAATTAAAGTCGTTGCCGAGTAAGTCGTAATGATCATCGTAACCGGTGGAGCCGGTTTTATCGGCAGTAACCTTGTACTAGGTTTAAATGCCCGCGGTTACGATGATATTTTAGTGGTCGACCATTTGGCCAACGGGGTCAAGTTCCGGAATTTGGTCGATTGCAAAATTGCCGATTACATGGATAGAAGCACCTTTCTGGAGCGTGTTCGGCAAGGCGCTTTCCAAGCCGAAACGGTAGAAGCGATTTTCCATCAGGGCGCTTGTTCGGCCACCACGGAGTGGGATGGACGCTATATGATGGAGAACAACTATGAATACAGCAAGGCGCTGTTTCATTATTGCCAAAGCCATAAAATCCCGTTTATCTATGCGTCTAGCGCGGCCGTCTATGGCGCTGATCTGACATTTAAGGAAGATGCCGCGCATGAAGGACCGTTAAATGTGTATGGCTATTCCAAGTTCCAATTCGATCAATATTTGCGTCGTCATCTGGATAAACTGACTGCGCAAGTGGTCGGTCTGCGCTATTTCAACGTTTACGGTCCGCGGGAGGCGCACAAAGGCAGCATGGCCAGCGTGGCATTCCATTTGAACAATCAAATCAAGGTCTCTGACGAGTTACGCTTGTTTGAAGGCTGTGACGGCTACGCCGATGGTGAACAACGGCGTGATTTCATCTATGTCGGCGATGCGGTCGATGTCAATCTATGGTTTCTGGATAATCCTCAAGTATCCGGTATTTTCAATTGCGGCACCGGCCGTAGCCAGACTTTCAACGATGTCGCCAATGCCGTGATCGATTTTTATCGGCGCGGTGAAATCAAGTACATTCCTTTCCCCGAACAGCTAAAAGGTTGTTATCAAAGCTTTACCGAAGCCAATTTGGACAATCTCCGTACTGCGGGTTGTCAGCATCAATTCAAAAACGTTGAACAAGGCGTTCAACTGTACATGGAATGGCTGAACCGCTGAACGCTCCGGTCTGAAGTTTCGCTGCCAACGTAAGTAGCGCGGCGCGCTTTTCCCAGGAAACTTTTCGGTTTTCTTACGAGTACAGCCCTGCCGGGGCAGGGCTGTTTGTTAGATGATCAAGCCTTGCGGCGGGCCTTTGCAATGAAACCGAACAATGCTGTACCGAATAACCACGCGGCTCCCGGTACTGGTACTGGAGCGGCAGCGGTCAACTGAATCGTACGGTCGATTCCGTCCGTCGGATGTTGAACGTTGATGTAGGCGACGTTCGGATCGTTGATGTCGAAATACAAACCGGTGCTTTCCGCGCCCGCGGTGGTCAGGCTGATCCATTTGGAGATGGATTCGGCCACGCCGTCACGGTCCGCATCCAGAGCGAACCAAACGTCCTCGACGCCGCCGGGCTGATCTTCGACAATGTAGATATTGCCTTCGGAGTCCATTGCCAGATTGTCCGGGTTACTGAATGCGCTGCCGGCCGCCAAGCCGGTCGCTGCGTCCATGGTATGGCTGTCGGCAAACAATTTAAGGTCCAATGTGGTCAGATCCAGCGAATAAACCCGGCCGCGGCCGTTGGCGCTTGTCGCATCGTCGTCGGAATCCGTTGTTGCGAAATACAAAAATTGGTCGCCGCTGGATAGCGTTTGGATTTGCAAGTCTTCCGGACGGTTGAATCCGGTTGCCGACGTTGCGTCGGCGCTGGCACGCCCGTCTATGGTGCCGTCGCCCAACACGACCGAAGTACCCGCCAGAGCGCCACCGTTGATGTCGGTGATGGCTACCCAACTGGCAGCGCCGGTGATGGCGGTTCCGTTGTTACCCTCGAATTGGCCGCCGCTGCCAACTTGCAAAGCGAAGGTTTGACCGGACCCGAAGAAATTGTCGATATCGTTGGAGACGTATTTGTAAATCGATCCACCGTTCAATTCATCCACGAAATAGAGGCTGTTGTTGCTGTCGAACGCCAAGCCTTCGTGCGACACGCGCGGAATGACTTGCTGCCAAGCGAAGTTGGCGCTGCCGGCGGTCGCCGTGGTCGGATTGTCGATTTCAAACAAGCGGCCTTTGCTGCTGCTTGAGCTCCAGGATTCTTCGGCGGTCAAGTAGCTGCCCCAAGGCGTCCAAACGGAGGCGTCGCCGGATACGAAACCTTGCGTTCCGGGAGTCACGATGGTGGTGGTGCGGGTGTTGTAGTTAGTGTCCCACAAATCGATACGTTGCACGCCGGCGCTGCCGGTTTCGAAAGGCATGAACAGATAGCGGCCGGCGTCGGGACCGGTTTCGTTGGAGGCAATCATGTCCCAGTTGCCCGAGTTGGAGCCTGGAACCAATGAATTTTGAGTGGCTTTATCCGCGATGGTTTCTTGGCTGAAATTGGGCGACGATAAACGGTAAGGCGTGGCAGAACCCGGATTCAGCGGCGTAGTATCCCCGGTCATCGGTGTAAAGTTGTCGAATTCGGTATCGGCAGCGTTCGCAGCGACAGGCGATATGATCGCCGATATTGCGGTAACCAATAGACTCAGTTTAAATAATTTCATATCAGTATCCTTTAACGTAACTTGGTTTTTTGTCGGAAAGGATTGCAGTATCCAGCAATCGCTCAAAATGCTAAGTGCGTCACATGAAAATACAGTGACAGACCGGTTACGGTTCGGTGACAAATCATCTGCTTATTTAAGGAATGCGGTGGATACGTCGTTGAGTCTAAAAAGGCTCTTGTTTGAGGGTGTAAGTCGGCAATAACGTAATCGAGGCGATTAATAGCATTGCCAGGATAACGTCCGAAGTAAAAAGTTCGGACAGGGAATTGATGTGTTCGAGTTTATTGCCGCCGTTGGCATAGATCAGCGAGGCCGGCACTACCCCCAGCATGGTGCTGAATAAAAAGTCCTTGAACGAAACTCTCGATATTCCCGCGGTGATGTTGATTAAAAAATAAGGCACGACCATGACGAGCCGCAAGGTTAAAAAATAATAGAAACCGTTTTTTTCGATTTTGGTTTCGACCTTTTTAATCCGTTTGTAATATTTTTTTTCGAAACTTTCTTTAAACGCGTATCGGCTTATGCCGAAGCCCACCAGGCAGGCTACAATCGTTGCGATAATATTGTATATCGCCCCCAGATAAAGCCCGAAAAAAAAGCCGCCTAATACCTTGAGGATTGCCGCGAAAGGGACCGGCGAGTTAACGAAAATCGTGCAAAATATAAAGAATAAGAATACCGATAAGGTGTAATGGGCTTCGACAAAGCCGCTTAACAGGGTTTTGTTACTCTTGATGGTTTCTAGCGTGACGTGTTCGTATAAATATAAAGATATTAATAAAAATAGAATTATTGTTAGTATGGTGAAGTAATTTTTTTTTAATAGTTTCATTTTAATTGGTTTAGGTAATTTACTTCCCATGCATATATGCTCGACCGGTCTCCGTGTCGGATTGATCGTAGAAGCTGAAACAAATAGCACTAAAAGATGAATCTAATGTGACAGACGGCTTTAGTTCGCCCTTTTTGTCAATAATCCTTAATTCAGCGGTAATCAAACTTTCACAGACCGTTATCTAAAATGCCGGCTCCTTTGCCATTAACCAGGAGTCGACGCATGTATCGCAGCAATCCTTCAGTTCGTCATTTTCTCGGCCGGCGCGGCGTCGTTTTGGCGCTTTTGCCGGCGTCGTTGCTGTTTAGCGCGTCGGTCGCGTTAGCCGACAATCCAAAGATGGAGCAGGGCATACAGATCGGCGATTTAGCGCCGGGCCGGGCGATCGTTTGGAGCCGTGCGGACCGGCCGTCCCGCATGATGCTGGAATACGCTTTCAATCCCGACTTCGAACAGGCGACGACCCTGCGCGGGCCGTATGCCATGGAAAGCAGCGACTTCACCGCGCGCCAGGAGCTGGTCGACTTGCCGGCCGGCAAGGACGTTTACGTCAAGGTTTGGTTCGAAGACCTGAGCAACGAACGCAATGCCAGCGAGCCCGTCATCGGCCGTTTCCATACCATAGGCAAACACGAAGACATCCATTTCGTCTGGGGCGGCGACACCGCCGGCCAGGGCTGGGGTATCAACCCGGAATTCGGCGGTATGAAAATCTATGAAGCCATGCGCCAAACCCAGCCGCAATTTTTCATTCAAAGCGGCGACAGCGTCTATTCCGACGGCCCGATCCTGCCCAGCGCCGTGGCTGAAAACGGCGAGACTTGGACCAACCTGGTGACGCCGGAAGTCGGCAAAGTGGCCGAAACCCTGGCGGAATTCCGCGGCCGCTATAAATACAATTTGATGGACGACAATTTGCGCCGCTTCAATGCGGAAGTGCCGCAAATCTGGCAATGGGACGACCACGAAGTGGTCAACAATTGGTCGGACGCCAAGGATTTGAGCGGCGACAGCCGCTACACGGTCAAAGACGTACCCTTATTGGTCGCGCGCGCCACGCAAGCCTTCCACGAATACGCACCGCTACGCCCCCACGGCGCGGAAGAGCCGGAGCGCATTTACCGCAAGCTGTCTTACGGTAAATTGTTGGATGTGTTCGTTCTGGATATGCGCAGCTATCGCGGCCCGAATACCGATAATTTGCAAAGCCAAGAGAGCGCAGAAACCGCCTTTTTGGGCGAACGGCAATTGGCTTGGCTACAACAGGAATTGCAGGAATCGAACGCCGTGTGGAAAGTCATTTCCGCCGATATGCCGATAGGCTTGAACATCAGCGACGATTACGCCCATAACCCGCCGCAACGCTGGGAAGCAATCGCCAACGGCAACGACGGCCCGGCTGCGGGGCGCGAATTGGAAATCGCCCGCTTGTTGAAATTCATCAAGCGCCATCATATCGCCAACATCGTCTGGCTGACCGCCGACGTGCATTATGCAGCCGCGCATTATTACGACCCAAAAAAGGCCGCGACCGACGATTTTCTGCCGTTCTGGGAATTCGTGGCCGGGCCTCTGAATGCCGGCTCCTTCGGCCCGAATTCGACCGACGGCACGTTCGGTCCGCAAGTCGTGTTCGATATGGCGCCGGCCCCCGGCCAAGCTAACCTGTCGCCTTATGCCGGTTTGCAATTCTTCGGCGAGGTCAACATCGACAATCGCTCCAAAGCCATGACGGTGGAATTGAAAAACATCGACGGCGCCGTCGTGTTCAGCAAAACCCTGCCGGCCGCCGGCGGCCAC
>NZ_JBSYXO010000048.1:0-23930 GCF_054172045.1 Methylomonas sp. MgM2
ATCTCCTCGTGTTGATTGCCTAACAGTCTCACCGTTTTACACTGCTGTGGCTATATGGGGTTTATGGAGCGTTAACGATGAACTGAGGGGATGACCTATACTTTGGCTATGCCGAATTATCGTCGTTATCGTATCCCCGGCGGGTGTTATTTTTTTACGGTCAATTTGCTGGAAAGGCATAACACTCTGTTGCTTGACCACATTACTTTATTGCGCGAATCGGTGCGCTTATGCAAACAACAATGGCCTTTCCATATCGACGCCTGGGTGGTACTGCCGGAGCATATGCATTGCATTTGGACGCTGCCGGAAGGAGATGTCGATTTTTCCAAACGCTGGAAAATGATCAAAACGCATTTCTCTAAGGGTTTACCTTAGCTCGAACGACGTTCAAAAGTACGCATCCGGCGCGGCGAACGCGGAATATGACAGCCACCATTCCATGGCGGCCGCCCTGTGGGCGCTTCGCGTCCAAATCCGCTCCCGGCGGATTTGTGGCAACGCCGTTTTTGGGAGCATGGGATTCGCTATGAGCGTGACTTCGCAATACATATGGATTATCTCCATTTCAATCCGGTAAAACACGGTTGGGTTGATAAGTCATTGACCGGCCTTATTCGAGTTTTCATCGTTACGTCAAAAGTGGCCTTTATCCCATTGATTGGGTAACTTTCGAATTGGATGAAATTGAAACCGGTGAATAACCCGTCCCGCCGGTGATAGACGGTTCTGTCACCTTAAGCAAACATCAGCGAAACAAACGAAACAGCGATTTCCGATAAATATACAAATGGACACCCAAATTGGCGATAAAAACATAACCGGTTAATTTGTGCCAGCGTACGCGGCGTTTGCGGCGTGCCATTCGGAGCGCGATTAGCGATGCGCCCAAACTCGCCAGCATGATGATTTTGTTATAGCGGTTGATATTCTTTTTCGACAACAAGCGTTGCGGCTTGGGCGCTTTGCCGACGACTTGATCGACTACGGCGTCAATGTCCTGTTCTATGACCGAAAGTTCGACGGCCCGCCGCTTGAAACGCACCAAGATGCTGCCGGTACGGACGTTGTCATGTAACTCGGTAACAACCGGGATTTTCGATAATTCCGTTTTGACCCGAATGAGTTGTTCACGATCACGCAAACTCTTGTCGCGGATTCGGATGCGTCCCGGCACGGACGATACTATTCTGCTCATGTTCCTTTGTTGCACCGTTGATGGTTAAACTGGCTCGGCATACTTGCGGACGGGGCGACCGTTTACGGCCCGGCAACTTATCGCGGAAGCGTCAAACCCGCATAAGCTTTAAGCAAACTGCATGCGCTCGATCAAAATTCGCGCCGCCCTGCAAATGCATGGGCCAATGTACTGCTATCGATGAACTCCAATTCTCCACCCATCGGCACGCCGTGAGCGATACGGGTAGCCTGGATCTTGTATTTATTGGCAATCTCGCCGATGAAATGGGCGGTGGCTTGGCCTTCTATCGTGGAATTGGTCGCGAGAATAATTTCCTTGATTTGACCACCGGCCATTCTCTGCTCAAGCAAATCGATTCCGAGCTGATCGGGGCCTATACCGTCTAACGGCGACAAATGACCGTGTAATACGAAATACTTGCCGCGGAAACCGGTGGCCTGATCGATCACCCAAACGTCGGCCGCACTTTCCACCACACAAAGCTGACCGCCGTCGCGCGAGGCATGGGCACAAATTTCGCAAACCTTCGCCTCGGTCAGCGTTCTGCAATCCCGGCAATAACCGATATTTTCCATGGCTTGGGACAGAACACGGCTCAGTTGCCTGCCGCCGTCCCGGTTGCGCTGAAGCAAATTGAATGCCATACGCTGGGCGGACTTGGGCCCGACGCCGGGTAAACAGCAAAGACTTTGTATCAGTTCTTTCAGCAAGCCGGCGTTCTGCATTACTTAGAAAGAAGGCATTTGGAAACCGGGCGGCAACGGAATACCCGCGGTGACATCGGCCATTTTTTCTTTTTTCAGCTTCTCGACCTTATGTACCGCATCATTGATCGCGGCTGCCACCAAGTCTTCCAACATGTCCTTATCATCGCCGACCAATGAAGGATCAATGGTGACTTTGCGTACTTCACGCTTACCGGTCATCAGAATCGTAACCAATCCACCGCCGGATTCGCCTTGAATTTCGATGGCTTCCAACTCTTCTTGCGCTTTTTTGAAACTATCCTGCATTTTTTGGGCTTGCTGCATCATGCCAGCGAGTGCGTTTTTCATAGTGCTCCCCTTCAATTAATCGGTTCTATGGTGCCAGGCAAAATTCTGGCGTCAAATTGCTCTTTCAATGCCTGCACGTTCGGGTCGGCATTGATGGTGTCTACTGCGGCTTGCTGCCGATCCTCGCGCGCTTTCCGCTCTTCCATCGCCGGCGTCATTTGTTGATTCGTTTGCGGTTTGATATCCAGCTTTAAAGGTTTGCCGAAATATTTTTGCAGCGCATTGCGTAGCTTTTCTTCGGCGCTGCCGACGCGGTGAAAATTCGGGTCGATCAACAAACGACAGACGTCACCGTCGATTTGCTCCAAGACGCAGTTATTAGCCAATTGCAAAGTCAAGCCCCGGACATTCAAACCGGCGATGATTTCGATCCAGTTATTGGAACCGGCCTTTAACGTCTCTACGGACCGATTAGGCTCGGTCGTTTCAGCCCTTATTTCCGACGCGGCCGTCGGCCGACCGGTATGCCGCTTGAGTTCCTCTGTCGATTCAAGGCGAGGGTTCGTGACCGCTTTGGCCGGGTCCGGTTTTGCCGGAATGACCGAATCGGTTGTTCCTTCGGACGTCTGCGGCCTGAACGTCAACATCCGCAGGACGACCATTTCAAAGCCGCTACGCGGATCGGGCGATAAATCCAAGTCGCGCTGGCCGATTAAGCCGATTTGATAAAATAATTGCACATCTTCCGGTAGTAGCGTGTGCGCCAGCTCGGTCAGCAATTGTCGATCGAATTCCTGATCGACGAAATCGGGCATCTGCTGCAACAAGGCCACCCTGTGCAATACCCGTAACATCTGTTGCAAAATCTCGGCGAAGTCCGGCGTCAACTCAGCGACATCGGCAATTTTGCTCAATACCTGTTTGCCGTCTTGAGCGGCCAGCGCTCGCAGAATATCATCGATAGGCTGTTGCGCCACGGTACCCAACATGCCGCCGACATCGGCGGAGTTGACACTACCGCTACCATAAACGATCGCTTGATCCAGCAAACTCAAGCCGTCGCGCATGCTGCCGTCGGCGGCTCGGGCAAGCAGTTTGATCGCGGCCGGTTCGAAGGTAATGCCTTCTTCGGTCAGGATGAAGTTCATCTGCTTTTCAATCTGTTCCGGCAACAGGCGTTTTAAATTGAATTGCAAACAACGAGACAGCACCGTCACCGGAATTTTATGCGGGTCGGTGGTTGCCAATAGGAATTTGACATGGGCTGGCGGCTCTTCCAGGGTCTTTAACAGCGCGTTAAAGCTGTGCCCTGATAGCATGTGCACTTCGTCGATCAGATAGACTTTATAGCGGCCTTGGTTGGGCGCGTATTGAGCATTGTCCAATAAATCGCGAGTATCTTCTACTTTCGTGCGCGACGCAGCATCGACCTCAATCAAGTCCATAAAACGGCCTTGCTCGAAATCTTGACAAACCTGACATTTTCCGCACGGGTTACTATCTTGCAGGTTTTCGCAGTTGATGGCTTTAGCCAAGATGCGGGCAACCGTCGTTTTTCCGACGCCGCGCGTTCCGGTAAACAAGTAAGCGTGGTGCAAGCGATCGTGCTGCAAGGCGTGAATCAGCGATTGGCTGACGTGCTCCTGGCCAACTAGCTGAGTGAAATTACTGGGACGCCATTTTCTGGCAAGAACCTGATAGGCCATTAGCGACGAGGACGGACGTTGGGCGGCTACCATGCCAGCCACATCCCGGCACACGAATCTGCTGCTACCGTTGCTCCCTTCCGGGCCTGGCGGGGTTTACAGCGTATCGTTGCGAGAGGACCGACACGGTAACCATAACACTTGGCTGCTCAGCCAAAGAGCGCGCATTATGACTAAAACGCTCTCGTTTGGCAAGTCCTTATTGGAAGTTAATCGATTTGACAGCCATCGTAATACTCCGGCCGAAGGACGCGCCGAACCTGCCGGCTAAGCGCTCGATTAAACGTTCCTGCGGAGTAAAGTTGAATTTCTCTTCCACACCCAGCTCGTCGCGGGCAACCGAGTCGACACTGCCGAAGCCGTCGGCCAATCCGAGTTTCACACCTTCCTCGCCGTTCCAAACCAAGCCGGAAAACATGTCCGGCGTTTCTTTTAACCGATTACCGCGCGCTTCCTTAACCGCGCTAATAAACTGCTGATGGACCTGATCCAATAAACCTTGCATATGCTGTTCTTCGACTTGATTCACCGGTGAAAAAGGATCCATAAACGCCTTATGCTCTCCGGCAACCAACAAGCGACGCTCCACACCCAATTTTTCCAAGACATTAGTAAAGCCGAAGCCGTTCATCACTACGCCGATAGAACCAATCAAGCTGGCAGGACTGACAAAAATTTTGTCGGCCGCCGCCGCCACGTAATAGCCTCCGGAGGCGCACATGTCGCCGACCACGGCGTAAATCGGCAGATCGGGATGTAATTTCTTTTGACGTCGAATTTCGTCATAAATATAAGCGGACTGCACCGCGCTCCCGCCCGGCGAATTGATATTCAGAATAACGCCTCTGGTATTTTTATCTTCGACCGCATCGCGTAAACCTTCAATCACGGTGTCGGCATCGGCCGCCTCGCCTTCCAGAATCATACCCAGCACGTCGACCACGGCCACATGTTCTTTACCCGCGCCGATTTCTTCCTCGAAGCGAGGATAAACAGCCATGATCAAAAACGCCGACACATAGGCGAAGGTCAGAAATTTAAAAAAAATCCCCCACCGTCTGGCCTTTTTTTGTTCATCCACCGCCGATAAGGCCAGCTTTTCCAACACCTCCCTCTCCCAGCTTGTTTTTTGAACACATGAACTCGAATGTTCTTGATTTTCCATAAATAAAACCTCTTTAAATAATTCCTAACAACTTGGTTGGATGCGATAGACAACACAAGGGCTTGTATTGTTGCAAAACGGTTTCGGAATGCGCTCCGCAGGTCACGGCGATTGACGATACTTGCGCATTCAACGCCATCTGCAAGTCGTGCACGGAATCCCCGACCATCAAGGTGCGTTGTTTGCTTACGCCCAACTCCGTCACGATTTCATCGATCATCAATGGATCGGGTTTAGATGCCGTCTGGTCGGAAGCACGCGTGGTGTGAAAATAATCGGCTATCCCGGTTCCGGAAATAGCCTTTGCCAAACCGGCGGATTTCTTACCCGTAGCCACCGCCAAGCGGTAACCGTCTTGTTGCAGCCGTCGAAGCATATCCGGCACGCCCGGAAACAAGTCGTCCGGACTGCTTTGTTTGGAAAAAAAGTTCCGGCTATAATGAGCGGCCAGCTGGCGCTTGGTCTCGGCATCGGTATCCGGAAACAAGGTATTGATGGCATTGCCCAGACTCAAGCCTATGATATCTCTGGCGGCCGCCGACGGCACCCCGCAACCAAACTGCTCGGCTGCCTGTTGAATGCATTGCACAATCCAGTCGATGGAGTCGACCAAAGTGCCGTCCCAGTCGAATATGATCAAATCAAAGCGGTTTTTCACGGTCTAATAAAGCTTGTAAATCATCAGGCAACGGCGCCACGAAATGTAAAGGCTGGCTGGTCACGGGATGCGCAAACCGTAATTGTTCCGCATGCAAACACAAGCGATTGTAACCGCGCTTTTTAAACGCCTTGTTAACGTCGTGTTTCCCGTAGCGATCGTCGCCCACAATCGGATGCCCCAGCCAAGCCGCATGCACTCGAATTTGATGGGTGCGCCCCGTCTTAGGCTTTGCATGCACCAGTGTGGCATCTTGATAGACTTTTAACTGGACAAACAGGGTCTCGGCGGATTTGCCGGCCTGACTGACGCTTACCATGCGCTCGCCTCCCTGACTCACATTTTTTAGCAATGGCACGTCTACAAACTGTTTTTTACGTCTGAACTGTCCCGCCAACAATGCCAAATAAGTTTTGTGCATACCCTCGCCACGAAACAACTCGTGCAACAATTTCAAAACGGAACGTTTCTTCGCAATCAGCAAACAGCCTGAAGTCTCTTTATCCAAACGGTGAACCAACTCCAAAAATTTCTGTTGAGGCCGGATTTGGCGCAAGGCCTCAATCACGCCTGAATTAATGCCGCTACCGCCATGTACTGCAAATCCGGAAGGCTTATTCAGCACCAGAAAGCCATCGTCCTCGTACAAAATGTGGTTCTCCAGACTGTATTTCAAGGTGGGTTGCACGATGACGGCATCGGTCTTTTCGGTAGTCCTGACCGGCGGAATCCTGACAATATCGCCTATTGCCAATTTGTAGCTGACATCGACCCGGCCCTTGTTCACTCTAACCTCTCCTTTGCGAACCATGCGGTAAATTCGGGTTTTAGGCACGCCTTTCAGATAACTAATCAGAAAATTATCCAGCCGTTGTTCGTGATTTGCCTCGCTGATTTCCAGCCACTGGACTTGGGGATTGGTAAATTCGGACATCGTTTTCATGGCGTAAATAATATCAATTTATCCACAGCCTTTGTTTAAAATTGCTGGCACAAACAAAGATTGCTATATTAGGCCAGTTTATCTTCGGATAACCATAAATAAAAAAACTCTAGCGATGACGCGACGGCGTTTTTCGCGAGACAAAAGAATTTTTTCGGGTTTTATTGCTCAACCCATGATGAGCGACTGCATCCAACTCAAAGAGTCAGTAACAAACAGATCGTCACAATTTCTAGCATCGCCCTAGGCTGGTCCGATAATCCGTTAACCCTATGCAACGTCGATTGTCGCTTCATTGAGCCGGGCTTGCTTCACTAACGAAACCATACGAGGTGCCGCGCCACCTTTTAAATGCGACATAAAAACTGTTTAAAACTCTTCGGTAGGATACATATAACAACAAGGATAAAGAATGAAAAGAATGCTTATCAACGCCACCCAGCCCGAAGAGCTGCGCGTGGCTTTGGTAGATGGTCAAAAATTATACGACTTTGACATCGAAGTACCTTCTAAAGAACAAAAGAAATCCAATATTTACAAGGGCATTATCACCAGAGTAGAACCCAGCCTTGAAGCGGCTTTCGTCAATTACGGCGCCGAAAAACACGGCTTTTTGCCATTCAAAGAGATCGTACCTGAGTACCGAAACGAGGCCGATACCGAAGAAGGCAAGGCTAGCAAAATCGGGATCCGTGAAGGCCAGGAAATCGTCGTTCAAATTGAAAAAGAAGAACGCGGTAACAAGGGAGCCGCTTTAACGACCTACATCAGTTTGGCCGGCACTTATTTGGTGCTGATGCCGAACAACCCGAAAGCCGGCGGCATTTCACGCCGCATCGAGGGCGAAAACCGTAGCGAGTTACGCGAAACCATGGCGGCGCTGGAAATACCCGACACGATGGGCTTGATCATCCGCACCGCCGGCTCCGACAAAAGCGTCGAGGAACTGCAATGGGACTTGAACTACCTATTACAACTTTGGGAAGCCATCGAACGTTCCAGCCACGAACAGACGGCGCCTTTCCTGATTTTCCAAGAAAGCAATGTGATTATCCGCGCCCTGCGCGACCATCTGCGCGGCGATATCGACGAAATACTGATCGATCAAGAAAGCGCCTACAAGTTGGTACATAACTTCTTGAAGCAAGTCATGCCGCATAACTTGCATAAAGCCAAGTTGTATCAGGACAGCGTACCCTTATTCAGCCGTTATCAGATCGAAACCCAAATCGAGATGGCCTACAAGCGCGAAGTGTCGCTGCCGTCGGGCGGCTCTATCGTCATCGATCATACCGAGGCCTTGACCTCGATCGACATCAACTCGGCTAGAGCCACCAAAGGCAGCGACATCGAGGAAACCGCTTTGAACACCAACCTGGAAGCGTCCGATGAAATCGCCCGCCAATTGCGCTTGCGCGATTTGGGCGGATTATTTGTAATCGACTTTATCGACATGATGTCGAACAAGAATCAGCGCGAGGTCGAAAACCGTTTGAGGGATGCGCTGAAAATCGACCGCGCGCGCGTGCAGACCGGCCGCATTTCACGCTTCGGCCTGATGGAAATGTCCAGGCAGCGCCTGCGCCCTTCCCTGGGCGATTCGACCCAATTAACCTGTCCGCGCTGCAAAGGCCAAGGCACGATCCGCAACGTTGAATCGGTGACATTAGCGGTATTGCGTCTAATCGAAGAAGAAGCGATGAAAAAAGGCACCGAACGTGTCATCGCTCATCTGCCGATCGATTGCGCCACTTTCCTGCTAAACGAAAAACGGGCAACAATCCAGGAATTGGAAGCCCGCTTGAAAGTCAGTATCGTGGTATTGCCTAGCAAACACTTAGAAACTCCTGCTTACGATATCGAGCGCATTAAGTCGCTGGAAAGCATGGAAGAAAAGCCCAGCCATTTGCAAATCAAAGAGGATGAAGTTTCGGTGCCCGAGTTTGCCAAACAAACCGCCGGCAAAATTGAAAAAGCCGCGGTTAAGGAATTCTTGCCCGAGGCGCCGGCACCGATTCAAAACAAAAAGACCTCGACCAGCCTGATTCAACGCTTTTGGCAGCGACTGATAGGCCAAAGCAAAACGGCCGAAAAAATAGAAGCACCTGTCAAAAAAGGCGAAGGCAAACCGAAGCCGGGCCGGAATACTCGCCGCGACCGCGATAAAACCGGCGGAAACCGCCCACGGCGAGGCAACAAACGCAATTTCACCCCCGCGCAATCGGCCGAAGTCGACACCCAACAATCCGGTGAAAACATTCAACAAACCGTTGAGTCGGCCGATTCCACCGAAAACGCGCAAACCAAACCCAATGGAGAACGATCTTCCCGACGCGGGCGCAACCGCCGCCGCAACCCTCGCAATTTAAACGACAAAGGAAAAGAACAGATCAAGAGCGATTCGGAAGCCGGTCAAGAGCATGCTGAACAACCGGCTCGCGATTACGGGGAAGAGCGATCCGTTTCTTACGACGCCGACTTTGCCGAGCGTAAACAGCAGTTCGAATTCGGAAAGTCTGAATCAACTTCCCGCGAGCCCGAACCTGCTTCCGGCAGAGTTGCCTCCGAATCTAACGATTCAGAACCTCGTTAGGCGTTACCCCTACCGGATCTAAAGATTTAGGTCTGAACAACGGCGGCCGAAACGGCCGCCGTTCCTCATCGATATGATTAAGCTCTAGATTTAAGTATCGCAACGGCCGGGAGTTCCTTTCCTTCCAGAAACTCCAAGAAAGCGCCGCCACCCGTCGAGGTATAAGATACTTTGTCGGAAATACCGTATTTATCGATAGCCGCCAATGTATCGCCGCCACCCGCAATCGAGAACGCCGAACTTTGGGCGATCGCCATTGACGTGGCTTTGGTTCCCTCGCCGAACTGGTCGATCTCGAACACGCCTACCGGACCGTTCCAAACGATGGTGCCGGCGTTATTGATGATTTCAGCATATTGCTTGGCCGTTTCGGGGCCGATATCCAAAATCAGATCGTCCTCGGCCACATCGGCCACATTTTTAACCGTCGCATCGGCGCTTTCGGAAAATTCTTTGGCGCAGACCACGTCGACGGGCACAGGAATCTCGCCGCCTTGTTGTTTAGCCGCAGCCATTAATTTTTTCGCTTCCGGAATCAAATCGGCTTCATATAGCGACTTGCCCACAGAATACCCGGCCGCTGCGATGAAGGTGTTGGCGATGCCGCCCCCTACGATCAATTGATCCACCTTGCTGGATAAAGACTCCAATACGGTCAGCTTTGTAGAGACTTTGGAACCTCCAACGATGGCAACCAACGGTTTTTCCGGCGTTTCCAACGCCTTGCCCAGCGCATCCAATTCGGCCGCCAATAGCGGGCCGGCGCAAGCGACGGGCGCAAATTTGGCAACGGCATTTGTAGACGCCTCCGCCCGATGTG
Source organism: Methylomonas sp. MgM2 (assembly GCF_054172045.1). Lineage (NCBI taxonomy): Bacteria > Pseudomonadati > Pseudomonadota > Gammaproteobacteria > Methylococcales > Methylococcaceae > Methylomonas > Methylomonas sp. MgM2. The sequence continues at coordinate 10,082 of NZ_JBSYXO010000048.1, forward strand.
CGGTTCCGAAAGCATCCATCACATAAATGTCGCACAAGGCCGCCATTTTTTGGCCGAGCTCGTCCGCGTTTTTCTTTTCGCCTTTATTAAACCGCACGTTTTCGCACAACACGACTTCGCCTCGCTTAACGTCGACACCATCCAGCCAATCTTTGACCAAACGTACGGGCTGTCCCAACAATTGCGAAAACCGCTCGGCGACAGGCTTCAAACTCGCTGCCTCGTCATATTCGCCTTCCGTCGGGCGCCCCAGATGCGACATCAATATGACCGCCGCCCCATTGGCTAAAGCCGTTTCTACGGTCGGTATGCTCGCTTTAATCCGTAAATCGCTTGTGACCTTACCGTCTTTAACCGGTACGTTCAAATCCTGACGAATCAGTACGCGTTTACCCGCCAGGTCCAGATCGACCATTCTCTTTATAGACATAGACATTCCTCGGTGTGAAAAAACCGCTACATTATAAAGTCAATCGACCGACTAGGCGCGCTTATCCGGCAATCAATCGGTACAAATCCGTGCTTGTGATAAGCCGATCAAGCCGGCATGACCTTCATGCCGGACATACTCTGCCGAACTCCGGGTTTGCTTTGTACTCGATGTTAAATTTTGCCTTCGATCTTTATGTGGAATGAATTCCAGGGCGTTGCGGCGGCGAAGGAAATGCAATCCGATTCGCTAACCGGCCCGGAACTATGCGTTTGCCGGCGTCCGGAATCGCACTAAGCTCCCCGTCATTTTTTATTCAGTCTTAAAGAATTGGCCACAATCGACACGGAGCTCAGCGCCATGGCGGCCGAAGCGATGGTCGGAGACAATTTGCCCGCCACCGCAAACGGTATCGCCACCGCGTTATAGGTAAACGCCCAGAACAGATTTTGCCGAATATTGCGCAGAGTTTCCCGGCTCAACGCAATCGCATCCTCGACCCTGCCGATCTCGCTGTTCTGCAGGATCAAGTCGGACGAAGCGATGGCGATATCGGTCGCTTGACCGACGGCCATGCTCAGATCGGCCGCCGCTAAAGCCGGCGCGTCGTTGATGCCGTCGCCGACCATCGCAACGCGATGCCCTTGTCGCTGGAGTTCGCGTACCAACTGTAGCTTTTTGACCGGATCGGCTTCCGAATACCAATTTTCGATGCCGACTTGCGCGGCAATCGACTTGGCCACCGCTTCACTGTCGCCGGTTACCATCAGCGTTTCAATGTCTTGCCCGTTCAGTATTGCCACCACTTTTTCAGCGTCGGCCCTAAGCGGATCAGTCAAGCCGAACAAGGCCGCGGCCTGTTGATCGATCGCCAAATAAGTCACGGATTTGCCCTGCCGCCCTAACTTGTCCGCGGTTGCCCGCAGCGCATCGACCGCCACCTGATGCTGCCGCATCCAGCCGTGATTGCCCAATAAAATACGACGGCCGGCAACTTCCGCCCGAATACCCTGGTCCGGCATGCTATGGAAGCGCGACGCATCCAGCAATTCGATATGCGCTTGCTTGGCTTGGCGCAGAATGGCGCGGCCGATAGGATGGGCCGAGTTGAACTCGGCGGAAGCTGCCAGTTGCAACAAACGCTCGTCATCGTAAGCCGAGATATTCAGCAGATCGGTGATCGACGCGTCGCCTTGCGTCAAGGTTCCGGTTTTATCGAAAATGACCAAATCGATAGCGGCGGCCGTTTCCAGCGCCTCGCCATTGCGAATGTAAATACCGCGGCGCGCCGCGCGGCTGCTGCCAACCGTGGTGGCTGCCGGCCCGGCCAAGCCCAATGCGCAGGGGCAGGAAATCAGCAATACCGCGATCGCGTTGGACAGCGCGTGACCGGTAGCGGCGCCTTTCGATAGCCAAATGCCGAAGGTCGCGAACGATAATCCCATGACGGCCGGCACGAACAGCGCCGCAAATCGGTCTGCGCTGGTTTGCAATGCCAGTTTCGATGCTTGGGACTGATCGACCATATGAATCAGGCCCGACAACAAGGTGTCCTTGCCGGTCGCCGTCGCCCGCACTTGCAAAGCGCCGCTGACATTGACGCTGCCGTCGTAGACCTGCTGGCCGGGCTCCTTGATGCAGGCTCCGGCATGTCCGGTGACGGAACTTTCATCCACGCCGGACAAGCCTTTCACGACGATGCCGTCGACCGGAATCTTCTCGCCCGGCCGAATCAACACGATGTCCCCGACGACTATCCGATCGGGATCGACCGTCCGCTCTTCCTTGCCGTCCAACACCGTCGCTTGATGCGGCTGCAAATCGACCAAGCGGCGAATGTCGCGTACCATTTTATGCTTGGCGATTTTCTCCAAATAACGCCCCAGCATGACAAAATCGATGATGGCGGTGGCCGTGCCGAAATAAACATGCCGCTGCGGCCACCATATAGCCGGCAGACTGTAGCCGTAAGTCGTTGCGAGGCCAATCGCTATCAGACTGTCGATATTGGCCGAGCCGTGTTTGGCAAGATTCCAGGCTTTAACGAAAATATCGCGCCCGCCGATCAGCACCACCGGCGCCGCCAACACGGCTTGCACTAGCAGCAAGGGCCGCGCACGAAGGTTCAAAAAACCGAGCAAGGCCACGGGCAAGCTGAAAACGGCCATAAGCTTGAGATGCGCCCGCGCCTGTTGCACATGTTTCTGCTCCAGCTCCAACGCCAGCTTACGCTCCGCCAACGAATCGATCGCATAAGCCTGGTAGCCGTTGGCGGCGATCAAATCGCACAGTTGCTGCTTGGACAAATAACTCTTTATGCGGGCGGTTTCGGCCAGATAGTTCACGCTGGCCTTGACCACGTCGGGATGACGCTGCAACAACATTTCCAAATACAAGGCGCAAGACGAGCAGCTCATGCCGCCGACGCCCAGCATGAGATCCTGAAGCATGCTGCTCGGATGTTGGTTTTTGCGGCGTATGGCCTGAAGGCCGGACCGGTTCTTATGACCGAGATTGTCGATGACCGCATCCAGCAACAACAGCAGATTGTCCGCCGGCAGACGCCCCGAATCGAAATGTATCGTGATCGAACCGATGTCCGGCACCGCCTTAACGTTCTCTATGCCTTCGCGTTTGTTCAGCAAAATGGTCAGCACGCACATACGCTCCGGATCCTTACTCAAAACGGGAATATGAATCCGCAGCCGCCGCTTCAGACGGTGGACGATAGCGAAATTCCGATATTCGGCTTGACTCATGTCACTGCTCCTCGAATACATGATAGGTTTGCATGCCGCCCGACAGATTCTTAACGCTAAACCCGTGTTGTTGCAGAATGCGCGTCGCGTTATAGGCGCGCAGGCCGACGCCGCAAATGACCCAGACTTCGCGCTCCCGGGACAGTTCATGCAAGCGTTCGCGCAACGAATCCAGCGGTATATTCAACGCTCCGGGTATATGCTTTTGTTCGAACTCGGCCACCGTGCGCACGTCCACCAATTGCGCGCGGCTGTAAGGATCGTCCAGTATCAAGCTCAACAGGCGTTCAGCCTCATCCTGATCCTTGCCGCCATCGACCACCTGAATATGACTATCCAGCAATTCCTCCCAGCGCGCCAAGGGATGGTTGCCGCGCAACTGGTTGACCGCGATCATGCCGGCCAGATTGACCGGATCTTTGGTCGCGCCGAATTGCGGCGCGTAACACAGCTCGGCCTCTTCCAGATCGTAGACCGTTCCGCGCATCTGGATGAAAGCCGAGATCACGTCGATGCGGCGGGCGACGCCGGCTTCCCCCAGGGCCTGGGCTCCCAGGACGCTGCCGTCGCGGCTGTCGTAAAGCAGTTTGATATGTATGGGTTTGGCGCCGGGATAGTAGCCGACGTGATTACCCGGATGCAGATAGACCTTCTGATAGTCGTGCATGCCGGCCGCCTGCAATTGTTTTTCATTGACGCCGGTGGTCGCCACGGTCAGTCCGAACAGGCCGCAAACCGAAGTGGCTTGCACGCCGCGGTAGCGGGTTTCGGCGGCGGCGCCGGCCAGTTCTCGCCCGGCGATATGGGCGGCGGCCAAACGGCCCTGCCGATTCGCCGGTCCGGCCAGCGGAAACAATTGCCAGCGCCCGGTGATGACGTTGCGCACTTCGACCACGTCGCCGACCGCCCAGATTGCGGGGTCACTGGTACGCATGGCCTCATCGACGCGTATGCCCCCTAATTCGCCGATTTCCAGACCGGCCTGCCGAGCCAATTCGGTCCTCGGTTTGACGCCGACCGAAATCATCACCGCCTCGGCACGCAAGGCATCGCCGCCCTGTAGTGTAACCGTCAACGATCGATCGGGATTTTGCCGGATCGCTTGCGCGCTGCAATTCAAGCGGCAATCGATACCGTGTTGGCGAATGTGGCGCTCGACATAGCGCGCCATTTCTTTGTCCAGGGTCGGCATTAACTGATCGGACGATTGCAGCACGGTGACGTCCAAACCGCGTTTCTTCAGATTCTCCGCCAATTCCAGCCCGAGGTAACCGCCGCCCATCACCACCGCGTGGCGCATGTCATTCAAGGCGGCGCGTATCTTGCGGCTGTCGGGGATCGTGCGTAAGGCATACACGCCGGGCAGGTCCGCGCCTTCGATGTCCGGCCACAACGCGGCGGCGCCGGTGGCCAGTACCAAGGCATCGTAGTTTTCGATTCGGCTAACACCTGTGATCAAATCCTTGACGGCTATGGTTTTAGCCTGCCTGTCGATCGCGGTCACTTCGGAATCGGTACAGACCTGAATATTGAAGCGCTTGCGGAACAGCTCGGGCGTCGCCACCAATAGCTTGTCTTCCTCGACAATCACATCGCCGATGAAATACGGCAACCCGCAATTGGCAAAAGAAACATAAGAGCCCATTTCATAAATGACGATTTCGCACTGCTCGCATAAGCGACGCAAACGCGCCGCGCAACTGGCACCGCCGGCGACGCCGCCGACGATCAGGATACGTTTGTGAGTCATGACCAATTCCCTGGGTTTATCATTGTTTTGTTGTAACTATTCAGCGATATGCATCGCTCCTACAACTGGTTCTTCTTATTTTCAAACGCCTTATAAACAAACCAGTGATTTTCGCTGACTAGTTACATTTTTTTGATTATTATCCACCGCGGCGTATATCACCAGTGGTTTTTTTAGCCCATGCACCGTTAATTTTAGCGCCTTAATCGCTTCTCGTCGTACAAAGACCTTGCTAAATCATTATCAAGCAGTTCCGGGAACAAGCATCATACAGGGACGCCAAAGCGCCGCCGGAAAACTGGTGCGAAGCATTAAAACGGAAATCGGCTGCACCGCAAGATATAAACGAAACGGACGCTTTGGTGGCGTTGGTCGAGGCCCGCATCGGTCGTAGCGGGCGAGTATCATCAACCCTCAACCGCAGACCTCCGCTGAAATTACGGATAATTACGCGTCTTCATGCCGGCTCGGTCATTCCTTATCAGAAATCCGCCGGCCAAGAACGACCAAAACCTATGCAGTACAACTCGGGGCTCAACGATCGATGATTAAAGACTCAAGGACTTGTTCGATTAAACAACAGCGCGTCAAGTGTCGCTACAAGCGATGAACAACCCGGTGCGGACACGGTCTTCAGCGATCTCGCGGCGTGCCGTGCTTTTTGGCGGAGCACCGGCTTAGCGCACATTTTACGGTGCCGGCAATTTGAAAAAACCACTTTGAACAGGACCATTCTTTTAAGTGTGTTGATCTAAAACCCTGGCGTTTTCATTCCAGTACACGCCTGCAGCTTCCCTATATGCATATTGGTACATTGGTTTTCCTTTCCTCTCAATTGCTGTGCCGCTCATCGACGTTGCCCTCGTCAGCTGAGTGCCCACTGCCCTAAATTCTTGCCTCGAGCACCAGATTGGTCGGTGTCGCCGAGGCGCGCCTAACTTGGCTAAAGCCGGCCGCATTCAAGACTTCGGTCAATCTTTTTTGTCCGGCCTGAGCGCCTAAACCGAGACCGACTTCCTGTGATTTGGAAGCGGGCACGCAGACCATGGTCGAGAATGAATAATAGATTTGCCCCAAAGGATGCATGTTCTCCTCCAGGCTGTCGCCGGCAAACGGCTCGACCAGCATTAACGCGCCATCTTCGGTCAGGGTACCGGCTATATGGCGAGCCGCGCCAACCGGATCGCCCATGTCGTGCAGTGCGTCGAATATGGTGATCAGGTCGTAATTCTTGCCCGGATATTCTTTCGCCGTTACCACCTCGAAGATGGTATTGCTGGCCACACCGGCGGCACGCGCCCGTTCCTTGGCATGCTCGATGGATGGCTCGTGAAAATCGAAGCCGTGAAAGGTCGAATTCGGGAAGGCTTGCGCCATCAATATGGTCGATGAGCCGTGGCCGCAGCCGATATCGGCGACTCTGGCGCCCGCTTCCAGCTTTTCAACGACGCCATCGAGCGACGGTAGCCAGGACTCGATCAGATTCATCGCATACATCGGCCGGAAGAAGCGTTCGGTGCCACAGAACAAACACGGGCTATGGTCGCGCCACGGCAAGCCTTTGCCGGAGCGGAAAACCTCGGTCAACTTGGGTTCGTCGATATAAACCGACATGACGGCTTGGAAAAAGCCTTGCATGCAGGCCGGATGGCCTTCTGCGGCGAAAATGACCGCTTGTTCCGGCGACATCGAAAACTTGCCGGACGCGGTATCGTAATTGACGTAGCCGGCGGCGGCATTGGCGGAAAGCCATTCGCGCAGATAACGTTCGTCCATGCCGGTACTTTCGGCGAGTTCTAGGCTGTTAGCGGGACTGATCTCCAGCAAGGCGCTATACAGATCGAGTTTGTCGCCGATGTAAGCCATCAGCAAGCCCAATGACCCGGCTACAGCGTTAATGACTTTACCTTGCAATTGTTCCAGTTTGCCCGCATCGACTTCGTTTAAGTGTATTGTCATCTGTTTTTCCTTTTGCTTGCGTTTGCCCGTTTCCGCCTAGCGAGATACAGGCTCGTTACTTTCCAATAATATCAGTTTTTTCTGATATAGATTAAATCTGATCGCGCAACGCTTACCAAAGCAATCGGGGGTAGAGTAGAGAACAGGATTCCGCTTTCGGTAAGCTCGGTCTATCGGTTTCCGCCTCTTTCGTCCGGCGGTGCCTCAGGCATATTTGCCCACCATTCTAATTCGCGTGGGCACAAAAAGCCGTGCCCACCCTACCAGGCTGCATCGACAGGCAATGCGTCACGAATTGTGATATGCGGACTCATAACGGCTAACGTAAAGCTAACCGGGCGCGGCCTCCGAAAGCTTCAAAATAACATAAAGTGCCAAATAGCCGCGCTCCGGTTGAGCGTTGAGTCAGGCTTTTGTTCTGTTTCTTGCTTTATTGTAAATCTTACTATTTTCTCTTTTGCCTACTGCAATAACAAAAACAACGATTTCTTGATCATCAACTTCATAAACAAGCCGATAGCCTGCTGAGCGAAGTTTAATTTTATAAGCGCAATCAAAATCCCGTAACCTATTGGACTGAATATGGGGATTTTCTAAGCACTTTTTCAATTTGCTTTTGAACTGAGCTTTAATGCTGTTATCTAGACTATCCCACTCTTTTTTTGCGCTTGGCAGAAATTTTAATTTATAAGTCATCAAGCGTAACTTCAATTGCCGAATGCTTTTCCGCTTGCCTTGCCTTGACTATTTCAGCTAATTCATAATCTTCTAATTTATCCATCAGCAACTCATATACATCCGCAGGAACAAGATAGGCCGTTGGCAAATTATGATTGAGAATAGCAATAGCCTCTCCTTCGGCTTTGTTTAATAAAGCTGTTGGATTTTTCTTTAATTCAGAAATACTTGCGCTAAACGAAGCTAGTATTTGTTGCATAACCATACCTCAATAAACACTAAATTAAGTGCTTATATTAGCTCTTTATTTGAAAAATACAAGCCCGCGTGTCTGAATGAAGCCTAACGTTGCCAATCAGCCGTTTAGCGCTAGCGGAGTTGGCTGAAGCGTTGGGTTTAGGTTTTGAATGGTTAACATGACAGCAAATAATTTAGATCGGACTCGACAACTGTGTTGTATTTTTCACATAACCCTTGGGAATTAGCCGCATGCTTCCAAGTGCGTTCGGTAATAACGATGTCACAATAGGGAATCGCTGTTGCCAAGAATGAAACATCCCGGCTGTCATGAAGCTCAATTTTGTGCTCCGGGTTTTTCATTCGATCAAATATCAGGCGGATTCTTGTATCCAAAGATGGCACACCTTCAAAGTACCGAAGAGCATCTTCAGGGTTAGACGTGAAACTATATGGAATGACTTCATCTTCACTCAACTTGAAATGAATTGCGAATTTTGAAGCTGCCATAGCCAGAAAAGGCGCCATTTGGCGAATAAAGAACACCTTATATTTTAGTTTCCCCGGAATGGATTTAAGGAACGACTGCTCTGCAGTCCACATTTTAACCGCCTGCCTATCCTCGCCATCGATTCCCGCGAGCACTGAATCATATTCTATACCCATTAACATCTTCTCAAATAGATGGTCATCAGAGATGAATTGAATCATTAATGCTGCGATTTCGCGTGCCAAATCAGACGGCACATAAGATTTTGTTGATAACTCGATCTTAGTAACTCCAATTGCTGCAAGGAAGTTATATTCAATTGGCTCAATAGCCCGGACTTCGTTAGGTGCATGAATCTTTGCTAATAGGTTGAATAACTCAATTTCTTCAATGTCAACATAAGACTTAAGCGCGGAATTTTTTGAAATTTCCGACATCACCGATGCTAGCCTCCGTCTGCTGCCAAGCTCAGAGCGGCGTAGTGTCTCGATGAAGTGAACCAATGACAATGGGAATAGCCAGTCCTGTGAGTTTACCTTGCTCAGAATTAGTTGCGAGACTTCATGATACTGTGTATTTTGCTTTGGCCTAATGATCGCTTTGGCAAGATCAATCCACTTATTTTGGTCAAGATATATGGATTTTGGCATTTTGCTGCGGATCGGTCTGTTTGAAAAACCTAACGTTAAGCTAAGGGGCAGGCGCGATAGCGACCGTCCCGCTTGAGCGTTGGGTTAGGAGTGATGTTTCTGGGCATTTTTTGTCTTAAAAATGAGATAAATGACCCACGGCAAAATAAGCATGGCAACGTTTGATATAGCCATTATTGTTGACGCCGACCCGAACATCATGGAATTTGCGGTGAGCTCATAATCACCAAATTTCATTGCGAGGGCGATACCAGATGTAGTAAGAACAACTGGAGCGAAAGGTGACAAAAAGCACCCCAATACCCAGCCTGTTTTGCGCCAACCAGTTAATAATGGGGATCGATAAATCATGATCGGCGGAACCAGCATACAGGCCAAGAGAAGCGGATAAATTAGCAATACACCCATTGAGACTCCTAACTATTGAATAACAGACTAATTTGCCTGCATATTTAAAATCGCGACTGACTATAGCCGGTAATATAGCCATGTCAAGCATAATACCACCGACCCTGCTGGGCAATGTACGCCGTGTGATGCGGTTGAAGCACTACTCGCTGCATACTGAACCCTCTGCCGTGTTGGAGGACAGCGAGACCAAAATCGAGGCTTTTTAACTTATCCGGCTACCGAACGGCATGTGGCCGCGGCCACCCAAAACCAGGCCATGAATGCGCTGGTGTTTTTGTAGATGATGGTTCAGCCGATCGCTTACCAAAGCGACCTAATAACAACGCCTCGTAGTCGGAATTTTTGTCTTGGGTCAATTCACCAAGAATTCGGAGAAGAAAACGTCTTTGAAGCCGTCGCTGCTGTGAATCTTTTCCAGTGACTGGGTGATCAAGTCTTTGGTTTTTAGCCTCAAGGCTTCGCGCTGTTCGGTGGTCTGCAGGTCGTCGAGGTGCATGCCGCTGAAGGTCATAATGATTTCATGGCGTAGCATCGGCATGTGTTTTTTAATGGTTTCCACCCTGTCCGCCCCTTCGACCAGCAGCTGAATATTGACCATTAAGTATTTTTTCGGCTCGGCCAAGTTGACGGTAAATTTGGGCGCCATCTCGACGTATTCGATAACGGGCGCTCCCTCTTCCTCGTCGGACTTGGCGTATCCCAACACGGGCAACAAACACAATAACGCCAATAAAATCAGTTTTTGCATGGTGGTCCTCGATATAATACGCAACAAAATTAAACAGTATATTCCATTTTTTATTACGTAAACCATGAGAGCTCAGCCTATCGGGCCGGTCATGATAGACCTGGAAGGCCCGGAACTTACCCCTTTAGACAAGGAAAAAATCGCCCACCCCAACACCGGCGCGTTGATTTTATTTGCCAGAAACTATCAATGCCCGGATCAGGTTCGGGCCTTGGTCAAAGCGATACGCGCCGCGCGAAACGGCGAGATTTTAATTGCGGTCGACCAGGAAGGCGGACGGGTTCAACGATTCCAAACCGGCTTCAGCCGGCTGCCGCCCGCCGCGGCCTATGTCCGGCAACCCGATCTGGCGGAAGCGGCCGGCTGGTTGATGGCGGCGGAAGTGTTGGCTGTCGATGTGGATTTCAGTTTTGCGCCGGTATTGGATGTCGATTGCGGCATCAGCCAGATCATAGGCGACCGCTCCTTCTCATCGGACTGCCATCGAGCCGGCGAATTGGCCGGCGCCTTCTGCCGAGGCATGCGCGCAGCCGGCATGGCGGCTACCGGTAAACATTTTCCCGGACATGGCGCGGTGGCATCCGACTCGCATTTAACCCTGCCGGTCGATACTAGAACCTTGGACGACATTCGCAGCAAGGATTTGATCCCTTTTAAAACCTTGATCGAACAGGGTCTGGAAGCGGTCATGCCGGCCCATGTGGTTTATCCCGCAGTCGACGAGTCGCCGGCCGGTTTTTCCAAGATATGGTTGCAACAGGTTTTGCGGGGCGAGCTCGGTTTCGACGGCGCGATATTCAGCGACGACTTGAGCATGGAAGGCGCCGCCGGTGTCGGCGACTTTTTGGAACGCGCTCGCAGCGCGCAGCATGCCGGTTGCGACATGTTATTGGTTTGCAATAATCCGGCCGCCGCCGAACAGGTATTGGAGCGGCTGAAGATTAAACCGGACAGTGAACGCGGGCGACGTTTAAACCGCATGCGCGGCCGGCCGCAATTCGATCTCGACACGTTGTTTAAATCCGAGAAATGGCAACAAGCATCTCGGCAAATCAATCAATTCCTGGAATCCCATGCTTAACGAAATCGAACAAGTCAAGCGCGATGCAATGTTGTTGTATCCCGAAGCGGAAGTGGAGGCCGCATTAGACCGGATGGCCGCGGCTATCAACGTCAAACTGGCGGGGCAGAATCCGTTAGTGCTCTGCGTGATCAACGGCGGCATCATTACCACCGGCAAATTGCTACCAAGACTGGACATAGCCTTGACCCTGGACAGCATACACGCCAGTCGCTATCGCAATTCCACCACCGGCGGCGACATCCGTTGGCTGGCCACGCCCACGGCTTCTTTGGCGAATCGTAACGTACTGATCGTAGACGATATTTTGGACGAAGGTTATACCATGGCGGCGATTACCGACTGGTGCCGAGCACATGGCGCGGTGTCCGTAAATATCGCCACCTTGCTCGATAAAGATTTGGGCTGCGACAAACCGATAAGCGCGGACTTCGTCGGACTTACCGTACCGAACCGTTATTTATTCGGCTACGGTCTGGATTACAAAGGCTATCTCAGGAATATGGCAGGCATTTACGCTTGCAAGGAAATTTTATGACACTGGCTATCATCGGCGGCACCGGCTTGACTCAAGTCGAAGATCTGACTATCACCGGCCAACAATGCTTAGAAACCCCGTTTGGTTCTCCGTCTGCGAATTATGTTTTCGGCGAATTGTGTGGAAAAAAACTGACTTTCTTAGCACGGCACGGCAATCCGCACCGAATCCCACCCCATAAAATCAACTACCGCGCCAACATTTGGGGCTTGAAAGAACTGGGCGTGACTGAGATTATCGCAGTGGCGGCGGTAGGAGGCATCGGCAAGCCGATGAAACCGGCCCATATCGCCATTCCCGACCAAGTCATCGATTACAGCTACGGCCGCGAACATACCTTTTTCGCCGACGATCTGGAACACGTCACTCATATCGATTTTACCGAGCCCTACTCCCCGTCGCTACGAAAGCGCATCATTCAGGCGGCAAGCAATGCCGATATAAACATTAGCTCGGAAGGCACTTATGGCTGCACTCAAGGACCACGCCTCGAAACGATCGCTGAAATCAAACGCATGGCACAGGACGGCTGCGATATGGTCGGCATGACCGGCATGCCGGAAGCGGCCCTGGCCCGGGAATTAGGCATTGCTTATGCCAATATCTCCGTCGTGGCAAACTGGGCGGCAGGCATTGTCGAGGGTGAAATCACGATGGCGGAAATCGAGAAAAACTTGGAGATCGGTATGGATAAAGCGATTGCCTTATTGAAGGCAACTGTCTTATTGCCTGAATTAACTGTGATTTGATCGGGAAAGACCCTTCCCTTGCCGGCCCGTTGGCAAGGGAAGATCAAGTGCTATTTGATAGATAACGATGGTCAAGCCATCTGACAACTAATGTTTTATGGTGCCTCCATAAAAACTATTTATCGAGAATTTATTTTTTCGCGCCTCCGCTATGCAGAACGTCGTTACGGTATGCTGAATTGGACGAATCTTCGGCAATGGCGGCAGCTGCCGAAGCGTACTTTTCGTGCTCCGAGCTTTTAACCATATAAACGGCGCCAGCAGCTACGGCGCCAGCCAAAATAACATATAGCATGAAGTTATCCTTTTCTTGTTGTACTTCGCTCATTGATTACTCCTTCTGATGATGTTGTTAATTGTGGTGTTGCCGATGCAACGGTAGCTACAATATCAAAACGATATTGATTCCTTTTGATATAGATCAATCTTTATAGGGTTATTAGAATCCGTGAAACGTCGAGCATTTTTAATCAAGCTGTTTTCTTCGGTTATTGGATATGTTGCGAGCTGTCTGCATTCAAAAGAGAGTATCGCGGGCTGGCCGGAAAACCATTTTATGCCTGGCGAATTTCGCGCTCGATTTAGCCAGCTCTTTGCCGACCGGTCTATCGTCGACAGCGACGGGATTGACATCGACTTACCCGAAATAGCTGAAAACGGTGCGGTTGTGCCAATTACAATTAACAGCGAATTGGAAGGAATCGGACGGATTTATATCTGGGTCGAGAAAAATCCTACCCCGTTGGCGGCCGAATTTGAATTCGACGAGTCGATGGCTGTTTATCTGACCGCCCGTATCAAGATGGCGGAAAGTTGTCCGGTCATTATCGTTGCCGAACAAGGCGATCGCTTATTACGTGCGCAGCAATGGGTTAAAGTGATGCAAGGCGGCTGCGGGACAGGATAATGGCTAGTCAAACCAAAATTCGCGTTCAACGTGGCGAGCGATATACCGAACTTAAGATATTGATCAGGCACCCCATGGAAAACGGTCGAAACCGTGACCCGATCACAGGCCAATTAATCCCGGCCCATTTTATTCAAGAGTTAACTATCGAGAAAAACGGCAAAACGATAATTGTGGCGGAACTCGGCGGCAGCATGTCCAAAGATCCTTTTTTTACGTTCAGACTGAAAACCGCAAATGGCGGAGACCGGCTAAAAGTCCGCTGGACCGACAACCTCGGTTTTAGCGATAGAGTGGAACATACAATTGATCATTCGTAATAATCTAAATTTGATCCAAAAGTTTTGAACACCGGCATCAAGTTGATCGAACAGCAGGCTAAGTTCGGCCACTATGTGTAGTACGAAACTATGTGTATTTGCACATTTACCCAGGGGATCAGCCCTTGCTATCCATTGCATA